>JAMWDC010000068.1 GCA_023819025.1 Candidatus Omnitrophota bacterium
TGAAGCGCTCACGGAGGAGGCCAAACGCAGAGGGATGCCGGCGGGTAAAGGACGCGGCCTTCTCCGCGAGTATCTTCAGGTTTTAATCCTGAAGGAAATCTACCGCCTGCCCACGGCAAAAAATTTTTGCTTCACCGGCGGCACTTATTTGCGGCTCGTGCATCGGACCAAGAGGTTTTCGGAAGATCTCGACTTTAATACGCCCAAGATGAGTCGCGCGGATTTCGAGAGGGCGCTCAGCAAGGTGCATGATGCACTGAAAAAAACAGGATTTTCGGTAAGTCTGGATTTTGCCCATTGGCAAAATATGCTCGTCGCGGAATTGATTTTCCCGGATATCGAAAAGGCCTGCGGCGTTGTCTCTGCGAACGCGCGCAAGGAAGGCATCGTGATCAAGGTCGAGGTCCACCATCCCGCATGGAACATCAAAACCGAGACGCTTGTCGTGGACGGTTTCGGGCAGATGTTTCCGGTCGTCACGACGGACCGCGGAGCGTTGTTCGCCGATAAGATCGATGCGCTGGCCAAGAAAAACAGGGCGCGGCATTTATACGACATCCTCTATATGCTGACGCAGAAGTATTCGGTGGACATGGACGTATTGAAGACACTGGGAATCGAAGATCCTCCCTTTGAAGTCATTCTGAAGCGAGTTACCAATTATTCTGCTGCTGAACTTCGCAGACAGGCTGAATCATTAAGGCCTTTTCTTTTGGACGAAGCGCAAGCAGACCTGATTGTCAATGCACCCGCGATTGTTCAACAGCTCATTGGGCGGTATAGGTAACGAGGGAAGAGTCATGAGGTAGGAATTAGGAAAGACGAAGCGCTCGCTTTTCCTATTTTATATTTTTCAGACCTCATACTTCCTACTTCATCCTTCAAAACACTTAGCCATGGAACCTAAACGTATTTATATATTGATTCCGGTGAAGGATTTGGGGGATCATCGAAATATTTGATGGATCTTTTTAAATATCTTGATCGCGACCGGTATGAACCGATCTTAGCCTGCTATCGCGAAGATGTGAATTTTGACGCAATTCGAAGATCCGGGATGCCCGTGTACCATCTGAAAGCTGAAGCGCTTCAAACCAGCCGTAGCGGCCCTGCGATTGGCAATTATGGTTTGTTTCTCAAATATTTAATGAGTTGCTCCAGTTTTTACAGAATAGGATTCCTGCTTCCTTAAGGTGAGGGACATAGCGATTCGTCACCCCCTCCCTCACCCTCCCCACTAGGGGGAGGGTATAACTGGAGCAACGCATTGGATGCCTGCTGGGGGGATCATACCGCGAAATAACAGAATCGGCACGAAAGCCGAACGAATGGACGCGAAAGCAAACCCTGGGACCGACCCCCAAGGCGGCAGGCCGACGGCACAAGACCCAAGACGAAAGACTGAAGGGGAAGGGGCAGAGGGAGCGAAACGGGAAAGCCGCACACGGATGCCAAAGCCGGAAACAAGCCGCAGCGGCAAGCAACGGCTTACGCAGATCGCCCTAAAAACTGTGGGCATCGAGAGGCCTCTCAAGGGCCTTTTGGGACGGTGCCCGGAGTCGAGGAGGCTTATCTAATCGGTTCCCAGGCCCACAACCAAATCGACAGCGCGAGTGACATCGATTTGCTGGTCATGGGCTGCCTGGACACCCGGGATCGACGCCAACAGCTATCGCAGATTCAGAAACCGTTGACCGAAGTCCGCCACCTAGCCATTGGCAAATCTGGCAACGGATTGTGTCCCCGCAACGTTTTCATCCATGGCGGAAATTTCGTGTGGCTGCGGGATCCTCTGCGATTCCTCGGGTACCTCGCTCAGGTTGACAGAGCGACGACGCCTCACGCGAGGCATACAGTTGGACATGAACTAAAAGAAAGTAATATTGCATATAGTAGCACTTTATGCTATAGTTCTGGCGTATGGATAACCTCATCAAGCGACAATTCTGGTTGCGTGCGATAGCGCGGGCGTGGGAGCATCGCTCGATTATTTGGTTGTCGGGTGTCCGGAGGACCGGGAAGACATCCCTTGCCAAAACTCTCGATTCCGTCGAATATTTCGATTGCGAACTTCCCAAAACGCGACGCGTCATGGACGATCCGGAGGAGTTCCTTGCTTCGCTGAAGGGAAAAAGGATCATCCTGGATGAAATCCATCGATTGCGCACGCCGGCCGAACTTTTAAAAATCGCGGCAGATCATTACCCCGGCGTCAGAATTCTGGCAACAGGGTCTTCCACGCTCAGCGCGTCCCGGCAATTTAAAGACACGCTGACCGGCCGTAAGACCGTTATCCGCTTGTCCCCCCTTTGCGCAGCCGATCTTGCGGATTTCAAGAAAACGGATCTCAAGCACCGTTTTTTCCGGGGCGGACTGCCTCCTTTCTTCTTAGCCAAGGAACTTCCAGAGCCGGATTTCCAGGAATGGATGGATGATTATTGGGCGAAAGATATTCAGGAATTATTCCGCTTAGAACGCCGCCACTCGTTTCAGAGATTTCTCGAGCTTTTGCTGGCCAGAAGCGGCGGAATCTTTGAGGCAGCGAAATTCGCACTGGATTGCGATGCGAGCCGTACCACGCTTGTCAACTACCTGCGAATACTGGAAGACACCTTTGTTGTACAGGTCATCCGACCTTTCAGTTCGCACAAGCCGACCGAAATCGTTTCCGCGCCTAAGGTTTACGGCTTTGACACGGGTTTTGTTTGTTATTATCGGGGCTGGCACCAGTTGCGGGACGATGATATGGGGTCGTTGTGGGAACATTATGTCCTCAATGAAATGCATGCGGGCTTACAAACTCGGGACTTTCACTATTGGCGTGACAAACGGGGGCATGAAATTGATTTCGTTTTTCAAAAACGGGGCGGCGATCCGATCGCAATCGAGTGCAAGTGGCGCGCTGACGGCTTTGCCCCAGCCAATTTGAAGGCGTTTCGCCGGGCTTATGCCAAAGGGGATAATTTTGTTGTGTCACACGATATCGACCGGCCCTTTAGCAGACGCTATGACGATGTTTCCGTAGTTTTTGTTTCCCTCACGGACCTCATGGCGAAGCTATCTTGCGGTAACCGGACGGCGTCCGGGAGGCGTTCGGAGGGACCGCGAAAGGACGCGTAATTTTAAGCAAACATACACGAAAGGAATGAGAGGCACGAAAGTCCGACGGACGTACACGCAAGGGACCGGAGATCGGGGACCGAAGGACAGAGGAAAGCGGCGGGTAGTTACGGTGATTTGTGTCCGTATTTTTCGCGGTAATTTTCGATGAGTCCAATAATACCGAAACCGATTGCACCGAAAATCAAAAAATGATGAGGAATGTCGCCATTTTAATTTCCTTCATCAACCGGTTTGTTGAGAATGGGAACCAGGTTCGTAACTGAGGGTGTCGATTATCGCAATCGCAGCCCACAGTAGCCGCCTTCCCCCGCAACAAGCGCTGCGCAAACCAAAGGTCAACGGCGGCGCCGAAAAGTATCTTGGTGATTTGCACGAACGATTGGGCAAAAAGCCCGTTTGTACGATGCGGCAGACCCAAGACCGGCGGGGCGGGGTCAGGAACCAATGACAGGGTACGAATGGGGTTATTATTTGTCTCTTGGTGCTTGCTTATTGATGATTGAGTGGACATGCGGCATGGCAAGCGGGCATCAACAAAAAACTTATCTCTAGATGCAAAACGCATATATATAATTGTATGCAAAAAGGGTACAATCGATGAAACGATTTCGGACGAAGAACCAGCAACTACTGTGCGATGGCTTTGACGATATCCGGCTTGCGATCATTTACGGTTCCTTTGCCCACGGCGCCGACGGGGACGACCCGGATGTGGACTTCGGGATCGTATCCTCGAACTCCGCCAGTAGTGAAGAGTCGATCCATGACGTGTTCAAGCGAGACAGTGCATTATGACACGAGTCAGTATTATTATCCCTACGTATAACAGGAAGCATTTGGTGAGCGATGCGATTGAAAGCGTTCTTGCTCAGACCTATAAGGATTACGAGATCATTGTGGTCGATGACGGCTCGACGGACGGCACCGAAGAGATGATCCGCTCTAAATACGGCGACCGGCTTCATTATATACGGCAGACGAACCAGGGGATTTCTGCGGCCCGGAATGCCGGTATCCGCTCGGCCAAAGGCGACTTTATTGCCTTTCTTGATTCTGATGATATGTGGCTTCCCGAAAAGTTAGAAAAACAAATCACCTACCTGGATCAACATTCGAATCTTGGCTTTTTATGTACACGGTTTAAAGCTTATTCCATCCATAATAAGGATGCTGTTCGGTTTGGCCCTGAAGGATTTTCAACCAAGTTTGCCGAACTTTTGATGAGTGATAACTTTATTCCGACGAGTACGGTGATGGTGCGCCGCGCGGTCCTGGACGATGTGGGGCTGTTTGATCCGGACATCCCGACGTATGAAGATTTTGACCTGTGGCTCCGGATTGCAAAAAAATATCCTTTCGATTGCTTGCAAGATATCCTGACTATTTATCGGGAACACCCACAGAATACCGGTAAGGATTCATCCAAGGTCCACTGGGGATTATGGAAGGTTTATTCCAAGATCCTTGGTTTGTACGGTCGGGACATTCCGGATCTGGATCTTGTTCAAAAAAAAGCGGCATGTTACGAATACCTCGTCGGTACTGAACGGTTGAAGCGCGGCGAGGTCAAGGAGGGATTCTCTTGCGTCCGGAACGCATTCAAACGGCATCTTTTCCTTGGAGACTATTTGGCGTCTTCCAAAAAGCAATCCCGATTTCATGCCGTCTATTATTGTTTTAAGTCGTACATGGTTTTTGCCGCAGCGGCTCTGCTGGCGCTTATGAAGGGTACGAAATAACGCGGACGGTTGAGGAACGGAACATGCTACTACGGGGTTTTTTATCGGAAGGATAAAAACCTTGCCATGAAAAAAACAGACCTTGCTATGGACCTTGCGTTGTGCATCGTGACGGGCGGTGTTTCTATTCGGGATAAAATGACGCTTTCAAAAGTTCCGTATCCCAGGTGACATGATGAGAATCGGAATCGACGCCAGAACCCTGTATCTGCCGGTCCTGAAGGGGATTGGGGTGTATCTGCTGAATCTCCTCAATCAGCTGGCGGTCCGGGATCAAAAAAATGAATACATCCTCTATTACGATTCCCGTCAGAAGATTGTGGACCGTGCGCCCAAAGCACCGAATTTCATCACGCGCGGGATCGAGATCGCCAAGAGCGACCGGTTTTATTTCTGGGAACAATTCTGCCTGCCGCGCGAGCTTGCGCGTGACCGGATCGATCTCCTGCATTCGCCGGCGAATACCACGTGTCTGGGCTTCCGCGGTCCAAAGGTGGTGACGGTCCACGACACGATCATCCAGCAGGGGAAGGATAAGACAAAAGCCGACACAATTTATTATAACTTCATCCAGCCGTTCGTGTTGAAATTTGCGGACCGGATTATTACGGTCTCAAATTATTCCCGCCGCAATATCATGCGCGACCTTGGGATCCGGAAAAAGAAAATCCGAGTGATCCCCCAGGGTCTGGACGCCGCATTTCAGATCATCGATGATTACTCGTCGGTGAACCGGATCGTCCTGAAATACGGGATCCCAAACCCTTACCTCCTGAATGTCGGCGGGGAGAGTCCGTTTAAAAACGTCTCAGGACTGCTCGAGGCTTATGCCATCATGGTCCGAAAATACGGTGTCACGGAGACGCTGGTCGTGACCGGAATCCGGGCCAAAGAGATTCTGTGTGGGCACTTGGAGCATATCGTCCGTCTGGGATTAAACGGCAAGGTCATTGTCCTGGGCTACGTCCCGCATGAGGATCTCGTTGCGCTTTATAACGGCGCCCGGCTCTTTGTCTATCCGTCACTCATGGAGGGATTCGGCTTCCCGCCGCTTGAGGCCATGGCATGCGGCACGCCCACGGTGGTGTCGAATGCCGCATCGATGCCGGATGTGGCCGGCAATGCGGCCGTTCTTTTTGATCCCAAAAGTCCCGAGGATATCGCGGCCAAAACCTGCCGTGTCCTGGTGGATGAAACACTCCGCCACGAATTGATCCAGCGCGGTCTGGAACGCGTGAAAATGTACGACTGGAAGAATACCGCCGAGGCGACGCTGGAGGTGTATGAAGAGACCGCGAAAGGACGCTAAATTTTGCGCGGATAATTAAATTCGTGCAGGGCAGGTTTAAACCTCCGCCCCACACGAGAATGTCGATGATGGACGCCGACTCATGGCGTGGGGACGATACAAAACTCATGAACAAAAAAATCCTTATTGCAGAATCAGGCTCAGGGTACGGCGGATCGGCGAAATACCTTGCCGCACTCGTCCCTTTGCTGAAAGCGCGGCAGTTCGATATCGAAATCGTCGCCTACGGAGACGGCCCGTTCATTCAGCGAATCGAGAAAGACGGATGCCTCGCCCATCACCAGCCGGCCTGGAAATTCAAGTTTGAGGCACAAAGTTCGGCTGCCGAAACAAATCCGGAAGCGCAAGGTTTCCATGCGCGACACAGTGCCGCGGATATTGCCTTATGGTGTGTTAAAAATTTGCGTGGGGTTTTAGATTCTGGATTCCGGATTTTCCAATGTGCCCTTTCCCTCACTCGACTCACTCCCGCGATCACCCTCTGGCTGTGGCGGCGCCGTATCCGTCTGGTGCACCTCAATAACGAGATTTTGACCCATATTCCGCTGCTTGTGGCCGCGCGGTTTGCCCGATGCAAAGTCCTTTGCCATCTCCACGGGTGGCGGGATCTTACGAGGATCGAGCGGCGGTTCGCCGGGTGGGTGCATCAGTTCATTGCAATTTCGGAAGAAGGCGCTAGGTTTTTTAGCGAACGCTTAAACGGGCGTGTCGTCATCCCGGTCCCCAACGGTCTGCCGCTTGAGGGCCGATTCCTCGGCCTCGACGAAAAACGCGTGATCGAGCGCGTCCGGCATGGGATTCGAGATGATGAAATTGTGGTTTCGCTCATCGGACGCATCCTGCCTTGGAAAGGCCACGAGGTATTTTTGCCGGCCCTGCTACAGGCCCGTAAGAAAAATCCCCGGCTGACTGGATGCATCGTGGGCCATGATCCTTCGGACGACCAGGCCTTCTTAAAAAAGCTGAAGCGGATGTGTTTTGAATACGGAATCGAGGATCAGATAAAATTTCTTCCCTGGCAGGAGGATATCGAACCGGTGTATGCGCTTTCCGACATTATTGTGCATGCCTCGACAAAACCCGAACCATTCGGCCTGGTGATTTTGGAGGCCATGGCTGCCCGGAAACCTGTGATCGCAACGCGGGCGGGCGGCGTCCTCGATATGATCAAGGACAGCGTGAACGGTCTCTTGGTGGAGCCCGGAAATATCAGCGATCTGGCCGACGCGATCCTCCGCCTCGCGGGTGAACCGGACATTGCCGAACGCATGGCAAGGGCGGGCGAGGCGACGGTCCGCGAGAAATTTACGATGGAACGAAACGCAGCAAAGATCGGATCAATTTATCTCGACATGCTCGGAATGAAAGAAGACTCGTAGGAAGAGGTCCCTCCAGCAATCGTCGCCTTTATAACATCCGGGGCCTTCGGTAACTTCGGCATCCTTTGTAACATGATATGAATACGCAATCATCATCACCCCTGCGGATTTTGTTTTTGATCGATAAGCTTGAAACCGCGGGCACGCAGGCCGAGCTGCTCGAACTGGTGCAAAATCTCGATCCGCTCAAATACCGTCCGTTTGTCATTGCGCTGACGGGCGGCGGGCCTCTGGCCGGGCATTTCCGGATCGCTGGAATCGAGCCGACGGTGCTCCATGTCCGAAAGGTTTACGGCTGGCGGGCCGTGAAGGCCGTCTTTTACCTCGTGAATTTTATGAAACGCGAAGGGATCCATTTGGTGCAAACCCATTTCCTTCACGCAGACTGTCTGGGTCTTTTGGCCGGACGGCTTGCCGGCGTGAAAAAAATTATTTTCTCGCGCCGCGACGAAGGATTCTGGCGCGGCCGGGCAGAGCTTGCGCTGGACCGGATCTTGTCCAGGCACGCCGATGTCATCCTGGCGAATTCCGAGGCCGTGAAGCGCGCGGTCATCCGAAATGAGAACGCCGCAAGCAGTAAGATCCGTGTGATCCATAACGGTGTCTGGACCCGGGATTATTTCCCGTCCGGCGAACTGCGCCGCGCGATACGGCAGTCGCTGGGGGCGGGGGAATCGGATACGGTGGTCGGCGCGGTGGCGAATATGCGGCACACGATCAAGGGCTACGCCTATTTAATCGAGGCGGTCCCGGCTGTCGTTCAGAAAAACCCGCGCACGAAATTCTGGTTCGTGGGCGACGGCCCTTTGCGTCCCGAGTTTGAAGCGCGCGTCAAGTCTTTGGGGATGTCGGACTCCGTTTTATTCCTCGGATCCCGCCATGACGTTAATGTCCTTCTAAACGGCATGGATATCTTCTGTCTGCCTTCTTTGACCGAGGGATTTTCCAATGCCTTACTCGAGGCCATGGCCGTGGCCAAACCCGTTGTCGCTACCGATGTTGGCGGCAACCCGGAAGTGGCGAAAGATGGTCAAACGGGATTTTTAGTGCCCGCGGCGGATTCCCGGGTGCTGGCCGAGAAGATTTTATGGCTCGCCGGAAGCGAGGCGCTGCGCCTAAAAATGGGCGCCGCCGGCCGCGAACTGATTCTCCGCGAATTCACTGTAGAGCAAATGATCAAAAAGTATGAAGCATTTTATCAGGGGATGGTGGAGGAAAGAAGGTAGAAGGTGGAGGATGGAAGATGAAAGATGGAGAGTGGAAGATGGAAAGACCGATAGGTAAGACAAACCCGATACGGTCATTAAGACTAAATCAACTT
>JAMWDC010000069.1 GCA_023819025.1 Candidatus Omnitrophota bacterium
TCTTTTAACTTTTTGTAAGTATCGATGGCTTTGGCCTCATCACCTGAAATCCACCAGGCCCAGGCGAGTGAGCGCAAGGCATTCGGATCCCTGGGTGCAAGTTCAACCGCTTTTTTGGCAAAAAAGCTCCTCTCTTGATAATGATTGGCAAAATAGTCGGCAATTTTGATGTAAGCAGAAACCAGAAGATGGGTATCGATTCCAAGCTGGGTGGCGATTACTTCATAGGGGCGTTCGCGGTCGAATTCCCATTTTGCAACGGGGGAAATCCATCTTCTGCGGGCAATTTCTTCTGTTAGTTTGCGTCCGATCAGCTGATGCCCTTTGATTGTAAAATGCGCGTTATCTTCCACGATGGACAGTCCTAAGATACCTCCCAGGGCCTCTGAGGCAACGATTTTTTCGGTGTCGATATATTGAAGATTTTTTGTCTTCGCAAGATCCAGAAACACATTGTCGATTTCCTTGGTCGCACGTACCACCATAACATCGTTATCCTTGGCCTCTTTATAGAATTTCCCGGCCTCAGCAAAGTTTCCTTGCGTGAAATAAATTTCTGCCATCCGGTAAGAAAGTATGGCATAGGTGTCGTCGATCGCATAGGCCTTTTGATACGAAACAAGGGCTTGATCAAGATTACCGGATTCCTCATACCGGCTGCCCTCTGCAAAAAATTTGTCCCATTCCGCAATCTGCTGCGGCGTCAAATCCTTCATATGAGCTGAATCGAGGGGCGGAAAATCCTTCAGATTGGAAACCGGCCGCAGGAATAGGACATGCACTTTCTTTTGGGCGGCCAGATCGACAATCCCGCTTACATTTTTTCTGAAAAATTCAATCCCGGCCCAGTAGTCAGGCTCATTGCGGGGAGTCCGGATGGTAATATCCACACCGCCCGGATAGGTTTCGATCACTTCGTGTCCCATGATATCCTGTTTATGAAGGCGTGCGGCCCGCAGGCGAAGAATCTGGCGGTAAAGGAAGGATATCAAACGGCTTTTACTGAGCCATTCCCGGAGGATCGCGTTTGTCTTCCGGGCTTTGGCCAAGACCTCCTTCATATTTTCTGCGGGGAGAAACTCGTTATGCCCCATGTAAAAGACCGCGACATCGGGCTTATAAAATAACGTTTCCCGAAATGTCCGGTAAATGAAGGGACTGCTCTTGCCCATTCGGGCAAAATTGATCACGCGGATTTTTTTATCCGGAAGGAAATCTGTCAAATAAACTTCAAGCCAGCGGGCGGGGCTCGAGACCGGGGCGTAATGCGCACCGTACATGGTGGATTCGCCGTAAGCAAAGACACGGATTTCACCTTTGGGTTTATGGACGGAAAGACGATTTTTGTCAATGATGCCTTCCGCAAAATCCGAGGCGAGCGGTGCGACACCCAATCCGAAGCAGAGGATTTCGAGAACGAAAAATAAAATGACCACAGACATCAACCTCTGAAATACATATGTCAAAATACGCATGGGATCTCCGTCTATCGATACCTACGATGTTCGTATTTGTTGGATCAAGGACCTGAAGTTGCTTGTATTCACGATCTCTTTAAGTTCGTCCCACCGTTTTCTGGGAATCGAGAAGAAAAGGCTCACCGCCTCGGGATCCAAACGCTTCCCGGATTCTTCCTGGAGGAGTTTCACGGACTCTTCAAACGGAATGGCCATTTTATAAGGCCTGTTTGAGGTCAGGGCATCGAAGGTGTCCATGACTGCAAAAAACCGCGCCCCGATGAAAATTTGATCTCCCTGTAATTTTCTCGGATATCCTTCTCCGTTATAACGTTCCTGGTGAGAAAGAACCAGTTCACGGCCGATGCCGATAAAATCGATATCCTTAATCATATTCCAGCCGATCGCGGGATGTTTTTTCATCTCCATCCATTCCATTTCCGTAAGCACCGTGGGTTTTTTGAGGATCTGATCCGGGATACCGATCTTCCCGATATCGTGGAGAAGCGAACCCATGGCGATTTCCTCAAGTTCCCGGCCCTTGATTCCCGATGCCTTCGTCAATTCCGTCGTATAGAAAGCAACACGCAGGGAATGTTTTCCGGTCTCGCGTTCCCTGGTGTCGAGGGCTGTGATCAACGCCTCTACGGTTTGAAAATAAGACTCGTTCAGTTGCCGGGTTTTTTCATGAATAATCCGCGTGCGCTCTTGAACCCTTTGTTCCAACGTTTGATTCCATAACTGCATCTCATCCATCAAAAACTTAAGCCGCAGATGGGCATGAACCCTGGCAATGAGTTCGGAGCCGTCAATGGGTTTGCTTAAAAAATCATCGGCCCCCGCTTCCAGTCCGTGAACCTTATCCACGGTTTCCCGGAGGGCCGAGACCAGGATCACGGGTACGGATTGAAGAAGCATTTTGTGTTTGATTTCCCGACAGACCTCGAAACCGTCTTTGCCAGGCATCATTACATCCAAGAGAATCAAATCCGGACGGGCCTCGCGGATTCTCTGAAGGGCCTCCTCGCCGCTCCGGGCCGTGAGGATATCATACTGCTGCGGGCGCAGATAGGACTCGAAAACTTTGAGATTCCACTCTTCGTCATCCACAATCAATATTTTAGGTATGACAACCGTCATGGAGACTCCGCCCCCTTCACTTTCTGGATTGCTTCTAAGAGCGCCGTCTGAGCGACGGGTTTGACCAGACAAACCTCAATACCCAGTTCGCGCGCACGAACCAGATCGTTGTTTCTTGTATGCGACGGGATCATAAGAATGATTTGGGTGCTTTGTAATTGGTCTTCCTGCTTTCCTTGTTCGATCATTTTGAAGCCGTCCATGTCCGGCATCACACTATCCACTAAAAGGATCTGAAAAGGTTGTCCGGACTCTTTGGCTGTCCTGAGCTCCTCGAGCCCTTTCCGACCGCTCGAGACCTCGGTCACGTCAAGTTCCCATGAAGTCAGAATTTTCTTCAATACCCGGCCATGTTCCAGGTTGTCATCCACGATTAAGATCTTGACCGGCCCGAGTCCCGCCCCCGTTAGATCATAGGCCGGCTCAAGCTCGAGCTGCACGGGAATCTGAAGCACAAAAGAAACTGTACTCCCTCTGCCGACTACGCTCTGGACCTGCATCGACCCGCCCATCAATTCCACGAGTTTTTTGGAAATCGTCAGCCCGAGCCCCGTCCCTCCGTACCGGCGTGTCGTGGAGGAATCCCCTTGAGTAAAACTTTCAAAGATCATATCTTTTTTCATGGGATCAATCCCGATGCCGGTATCGGAGATTGAAAAGCGCACCCGATTCTGGCCTTCTTGACCGATCTCCCGAATATTTTGAACACGCAAAATAACCTCCCCTTGTTCCGTAAATTTGATCGCATTCCCTAAAAGATTCAGGAGGACCTGGCGCAAACGGTAGGGATCCCCGACCGCATTTAATTTCACGTCCGGATCGATATCCAGAATCAGTTCCAACCCCTTTTCATGGGCCCGGACCGCCATCATTTCCGTGCTTTTTTCGACAAGCTCGCGGAGGTTGAAATCCACCTTTTCCAACACAAGATAACCGGCCTCCACTTTGGAAAGATCCAGGATATCGTTGATCAAACCCAGAAGTGCCGCCCCTGCGCTCCGAATAATCCGGACATAATCGCGCTGGGGTGCATCGATCGGCGCATTCCAAAGGGCATCGGACATGCCGAGGATGGCGGTCAAGGGCGTACGAATTTCGTGACTGATTGTCGCCAGGAATTCGCTCTTGGCCCGGTTGGCGGATTCCGCTGCCTGTTTGGCGGCCTTCAACTCCTCCTGCCTGATTTTAAGAAGCGCGTTATCCATGATCGAATCCCAATAGACCCTGTAATGAATCCTTCCCTGAATGGTCAGAAAAATATACGCAATGACCCCGAAAAAACTCAATGCATACGCATAAGCATTCCCGAGGAAAAGTCCCACAAGGGCAGTCGGGGTCATGATCAGAACCAAAAACATCCGCAAAAGTCCGAGATGCGTACAAAGCGTTGTGAAGGATCCCACGCTGATACTTGCGGTCATGAGAATCGCCAAGAAGGATACCAGATGAATTCCATACCACGCGAAAATAGTTCCGCAAAACATCCCCCAAGTGATGGCGATGGCTATAATAATGAGGAAGCAGATGTTTTTCCATAACTGCTTGTTGTAGGCATAGATTTGCCTCCGAAAAACTGTCCAAACCAGGCGGGAAACCGATAAGATCAAAATCAAGATCCCAAACAAAATCGAAAAAAAAGGATGATCCTTTTCAAAGGGAGAAACCATCAGGATGGCGATAAAACAAAGCGGATAAATGAACGAGCCTAAAAAGGCGCGCCGGCCGAGCTCGAGATCCGCTTCTTTTTGCAATTGGCTTTGAATGTCAGGGTCAATGGGCAGCATGTCCTCCTCGCGGTGTTGAAATCCTAAAGTGCCTTTAGATAGATAAATCTCAAAATAAATAGTCCTGACAACAAATAAACAAACCAGGGAACTTCCCGGCCCTTGCCCGTCAACAATTTGAGTGCGCAGTAGCTGATGAACCCCAGCGCAATGGCCGTGGCGATGCTAAAGGTCAAGGGCATCATGATGATGACCATAAATGCCGGGATGGATTCTTCGTAATTTTTCCATTCGATCTTGGAAACCGTCTCCATGATCATGCAACCCACCAGGATGAGGGCCGGGGCTGTGACGGGATGCAGGAGAAAATCCGTTTCGGTCCGGAAACCTCCGCCAATCATTTTGATCAACGGATAAAAGAAGATAGCAGCCACAAACAGCAATCCGGTGATCACATTGGCAAAACCCGAACGGCCGCCGGCGGTGATCCCGCTTGCGCTCTCGATATAACTGGTCACGGTCGGAGTTCCACAGACCGCCCCCACACAGGTGCTGACTGCATCGGCAAACATAGCCTTTCCGACGCGCGGTAGTCTGCCGTCTTTTATGAATCCGCCGACCTCTCCGATACCGGCCAACGTCCCCACGGTATCGAAAACGGACATAAATAAAAACACAAAGACAATCGAGACCAAACCTAATTTCATCGCCCCAAGAATATCCATCTTCATAAACGTCGGGGCCATGGACGGAGGCAGCGAAACCAAACCCTCATACCGGACCACGCCAAACGGGATGCCCATTACCGCAGTGATCAAAATGCCCCAGAGGATGGCGCCCCTGACTTTTTTGACCAGAAGTACACCGGTCAACATCAGGCCGAATAAGGCCAAAAGCGTGGCCGGGTTGAGGATATCCCCCAGGGTTACGAACGTCGCCGGATGAGATACAATGAGGCCGGAGTCGATCAATCCCACAAAAGTAATTAATAAGCCGATACCGCAGGCGATTCCGTGCCGCAGGGAAACAGGTATCGCATCGAAGAGGGCTTGCCGGGCCCGGGTAAGCGTCAGAAGAATGAAAAGGATACCTTGGATGAACACACAACCCAAGGCAACTTGCCATGAAATACCCATCGTCAGGCAGACGGTGTAAGTAAAAAATGCGTTCTCACCCATTCCGGGCGCAAGGGCAATGGGATAATTAACCCACAAACCCATGAGGAGGGTGGCGATGGCTGAGGAAATACACGTTGCCATCATGGCGGAGCCTAGATCCATGCCGGTCTGCGAGATCATGGCCGAATTCACAAAGATGATGTAGGCCATGGTCATAAAGGTGGTAAGACCGGCGACTGTTTCCGTCCGGATATTGGTCCCGAGATCTTTGAAGTGAAAGAAATTTTGTATGATTTGTGTCATTTTTTAGGATGATTCGGTCAAGTGTTCCTCAGGTTACCTTGTTCGGAGTTCGATTTCAAATGGAAAATCAGCGATGTTCCTGTTCCACTTAAAATTCGCCGTCCGACACGGAATCCATCGATCGCCGATCAGGAAAACAGATCGAGAACCCTTTTCTCAACCTCGCCGAGCCAAGCCTTCCGCTCCTCCAAGGTGCTCACGATCACAACACTAAAAGTCCTCCGGAAAATTTTCTTCACCCCGCAAAAACTGAAGACACAATTTTTCCACAAAATTTCGAGGGGATCCCTAAAGACTTCCTGCTCCCTTTCGGGCGGGGTGTTGGACGTGTTAAAAACCAAGGCGGTCTTCGCCTTCAACAATCCGACCGGAACCCCTTCGCCCTTATCCCCCTCCACAAAGTCATACGCCACCCCTACCCGCAAGACACGGTCCATCCAACCCTTCAAAATGGCGGGCGGCTGACCCCACCAGTTGGGATGAATAACCACAATTCCATCTGCGTGTGCGATCTCCCTGCAGTGTTTTCTGACAAGGGGCGGCATACGCTTGCAATCCTTGGTAAGCTCCGGGGTGGAAAGCAAGGGTGGGAATTTTTCCTTATAGAGATCGTGGAAATACACTTGATGATGAGTCCGCCGCAAAGTCCCGACAACCGTTGCGGCAATCGCATGATTGAAACTTTTCGGATTCGGATGTGCTAAAATCACCGACATTTTCATCGAAGAGCCTCCTGGATTGAACGGAACCATTTCCCCTCGGCCAAAACGACGGCGGTGTCGATCCGGCGCCTAGAAATGGTCCAATATTTTTGTAGCGGTTAATTTTTTTTGATCCTCTGTAAGAATGAATTTAAAACCGTGCTTTTCATAAAACGGATGGCCACGCGGCGGCCTTCCATGCCCCGGCCAAAACCGGTTGATCCGTGAGCGTAGTCAGATCGGACAAAAGCCTTCCGCCGATCCCCTGATTGCGGTTTGCGGTCCGTACATAAGCATAACGGATAAGGGTGACATCTCCTCGATCTTGAATTCCCATCACGCCGACCAAGCGGCCATGATTCTTGAAACCCCAGAATTCCACGCCCGCGTCGATCTCGCGGCGAAGAAAATCCTTCGACATAGAGGGGTCCTTCCAACAATTCAAAGGGAAGACCCCCGGCAAATCACCGTATCATTGATGATTTCATCGATATCTTCAAATTCATCCGGCGTGCACTCTGAAATCATGGCATTAGGAAAGTGATCTTTCGGAGCAGGATCTTGTCTTTTAAAAAATGGATGACAGCAGCCTTTCTGTCTCCGCGCAAGCCCGCCGACCAACCTGTTTGCCTTCTCATTTTTTGAGACAGGTTACCTTGAAGAAGTTTCCAAATCAAATGAAAAATTGGTAGAATACATGTACGTTTTTATCCGTGCCTCATCACTAAAACAGCAGAGCGGCAACGGTCTATTTTGAGATAAGGAGGAATCGTTTATGTATAAGGTCGTTTTAGTCAGACACGGCGAAAGCGTCTGGAATAAGGAAAACCTTTTCACGGGATGGACGGATGTGGATTTGTCGGATAAAGGGATTGAAGAAGCTAAAGAGGCAGCCCGGGTTCTCAAGGCGGAAGGCTATACGTTCGACATCGCATTTACATCAGTCCTGAAGCGGGCCATCCGTACCTTATGGATCATTCTTGAGGGTATGGACCTCATGTGGATTCCAGTCTACCGGAACTGGCGTTTAAATGAACGTCATTATGGCGCCCTGCAGGGACTGAATAAATCGGAGATGGCCGCAAAATTCGGCGAGGATCAGGTAAAAATCTGGCGCCGAAGTTATGATGTCCCGCCGCCTCCTCTTGAAGAAAACGATCCCCGAAACCCAGGGAATGACAGACGTTATGCCGAGCTCACGAAGGATCAAATTCCCCTGACCGAATGCTTGAAAGATACGGTGGCACGGGTCATACCGTTCTGGCATGAGCAGCTCTCACCAGTCATTAAGGCGGGCAAAAGAGTGATTATCGCCGCGCACGGAAACAGCATGCGTGCACTTGTGAAATATTTGGATGGGGTCTCGGATCAAGACATTGTGAGCCTGAATATTCCCACGGGCATCCCCCTGGTCTACGAACTGGATCGTAATCTCAAACCGCTGAGGCATGATTACCTCGGCGATCCGGAAAAGGTCAAGCAGGCCATGGAAGCCGTGGCCAGCCAAGGCAAGGCCAAGAAGTAGAAGCGGTTTCATAAGTCGGTATCAGTCCTTTCGCGGTCATTGCGGTCGACCCCGTTTGCGCAATCGGTGTTTTCCCAATCTTCTCTTTTCCAATTTTCTGATGAGAGCCTGGATTTGCCTCTGGATCTCTTGACGAGAAGATCCGATCAGTAACCATGCCTTTTTATAAGCCTTAAGCGCAGCATCAATTCTCCCCAAACCCGCTAATGCGTTTGCCAGGTTTTCATAAGTCACCGCCCGGCCTGGCTCGATGGCTAAGGATTGATGGAACAACGGAATGGCCTTTCGATGAAGCCCGAGTCAATTCAAAAGCCAGCCTTTATTGTGATAAACCGTCGCGTAATCGGGTTCAGCTTCGATCCCTTTGTCAAAATAGGCAAATGCATCTTCGATCTGACCCAATTCGATCACGCATAACGCGCGGTCGTTGTAGGCTGCCCCGTCCTTGGGATCGTACTTAATGGCTAAGCCCAAATATTTGAGCGCACTTTTATAATCTTCCCGAATAATCTTCATCTGCGCCTTGAAGTACATTATTTCACCCACCCATTCTTTGGCGCGTGCGGTCCGTATTCCTCTCTGCGCCAATTCCTCCGCCCGTTTGAAATCGGCGTAGGTCATGGCATCGTCCAAGGCACGTCGCAATTGGTTCATGGAGATAGGTTTCATTTTCGAGCCGCCTCG
>JAMWDC010000070.1 GCA_023819025.1 Candidatus Omnitrophota bacterium
GGCCGCCAGCAAGATGGCCATTCCGGCTCACGCATCACTCGCGCCATCAACACCACGACCGGCGCGCCCATGGCGGCAAGGGCCTTCAGTTCCTCTGGCTTAGGTTCCAGGCTGCCAAGGTCGAGCGAGATGGCGTCGGGGGAGATGAGGCCCGGCACTCCCTCTTCTGGCAGGGCCTGAGCTAGCTCTTGGTAGCCTATCACTTCCAGCCCGCGTTCGAGCAACTCGGCGCGCAGGCACGCACGCAGCCAGTGGTCGCTGCTCACGATCCACACGTAACCCGGGTAATCCAAGTGACTGTCACCCAGGCTTCCTCGGCTTGAGCTGTCATCCCATCTCATCGGTCCTCACCATTCGAGTGCCGGGCACCTTACTAGAATTCGAAGCTCTGACCGCGCTCTGGAACCACCACATGCCTCATCCCTTCTGCGCGCAGCTTCTCCGCCAGTGTGAAGCTAGCAGCCTGCTCGCCATGCACGAGAAAGAGATGTCCCAGGCGTTGCCGATCGAGGCCACGCGCCCAGGCCAGCAACTCGGCCTGGTCCAAAACCTTCTTTACTGAAACCGTATATTCCCCGGTCGCGGGATCATCCGGCGGATATTTGTATTTTCGCAATATGCGTTTCACAAGCACGCGAAGTTTGGCTTGAACGCTTTCTTTAATCTGCCAATCAATGCTTGTATTGTTTCTTACACTTTCAACCAACTCATGAGCAATCATTTTAAGGGTCTGATCGCCCAACACAGCTTCGGCCTTCGGGTTATCGGCAAGCGCGTCATAAAACGCCAGTTCATCTGTTCGCAGATTGAGCTTTTCGCCGCGCTTATCAGCTTCGCGGATATCTTTGGCTAATTTGATGAGCTCCTCGATAACCTGAGCCGAATCAATAAGCCCGTTCTGATAACGCTTAACTGCTTCGGCCAGTAGCTCAGAGAATTTCTTTCCTTGAACCAAATTAGTCTTTGCCCGACTTTTTATCTCGTCATTCAGTAAGCGCTTTAATAATTCCAGCGCAAGGTTCTTGCGAGGCATACCTTGTATTTCAGCAAGAAATTCATCTGACAAAATAGAAATATCCGGCTTCTTTAATCCCGCCGCGTCAAAGACATCAACGACTTCTTTTGAAATAATCGCATCGTTGATAATCTGCCGGATAGCGGTTTCTATCTCCTCATCGGTTCGCTTCTTTGTCTGATCATCAAGTTTTGTAAATCGGGACTTGATGGCCTGAAAAAATGCCAGATCGTCACGGATAGCCAAAGCTTTGGGATGGGGAACGGAGATGCCAAAGGCTTTTTGTAGCTTCGTCACATTCTCTATAAACCGTGTCTTACCATTACGGGTTTTCTGTCCTGCTTTTTCTTCGTATAATTCAGCAATATAATTTGCCGCATCTAAGATAAAATTCAGTTTCTCTCTCGGGGCAAGACCGAAATATTTTCGATATTCAAATCCATGGAACATATCCACGACAACTTCATACAACTCTTGCATCTTCGCGACCGCCTCTTCCTGATCAAAGGTGAGCTTGCCGCGGCCTTTGCTTTCCGTATAAACTGCAAGAGCTTTCTTTAAATCTTGCGCTATGCCGATATAATCAACAACCAGACCGCCTTCCTTGTCTCCAAAAACACGGTTAACCCGGGCAATGGCTTGCATAAGATTATGGCCATTCATCGGTTTATCAATATAAAGCGTATGCAGACATGGCGCGTCATAACCGGTAAGTAGCATGTCCCGGACGATAATAATTTTAAGAGGGTCTTTGGGGTCTTTTAAACGGTCGCCGATTTTTATTCTTCTGGGCTTATTACGAATATGCTCCTGCCAATCCAAGGGGTCGCTTGCCGATCCGGTCATAATGACCTTAATCGCGCCCTTATCATCAGCCGAATCATACCAATGGGGCCGCAACTTAATAATTTCGTTATGCAGGGCAACGCATATCCTGCGGCTCATGCAGACAAAAATGGCTTTGCCTTCAGCCGCTGACAATCGTTGCTCAAAATGATTCACCATATCAGCCGCGACCTGTTTAAGTCGCTGCTCGCTTCCGACCACGGCTTCTTTACTTGTCCATCTGGCAAAACGCACTTGTCGCTCTGACAGCTCATCGCTTTCGGTGACATCCTCGACCTTTTCATCAAGCACCCTGCGCTCTTCTTCCGACAACTCAATACGCGCCAAACGGCTCTCGTAAAAAATACGGACTGTTGCGCCGTCCTCTACAGACTGCTGGATATCATAAACATCGATATAATTTCCAAAAACCGCCTGTGTGTTTTTATCTTCTTTTTCAATCGGCGTGCCGGTAAACCCTATGAACGAAGCATTAGGCAGGGCATCCCGCATATGGCGGGCAAAGCCGTCAATAAAATCATATTGACTGCGATGCGCCTCATCCGCGATCACCACGATATTCTTGCGCTCGCTCAATAAAGGGTATTGTGTTTGCGCTTCTTCCGGCAGAAACTTTTGAATATACCCGCCAGCGTGATAAATTGTGATTTTATGAACTCAAGACCTGCTTCAATATTTTCGATACCTTCTTCAGAAAGCGAGGGACCTATGATCCACCTCCAATTCACTGAAGAAGACAAACAAGCCCTCAACTATGAGCGTTATCACCATCCTCATCCCCGCGTCCAGCGGAAAATGGAAGCCTTATGGCTCAAGAGCCAAGGCGAAAGCCATCAACGCATTGCTCAGTTAACCGGCCTGACACCCAATACGATTACACAGCTACCTGAAAGACTACAAAGCCGGAGGTATCGAACGGCTCAAAGAGATTCATTTCCGCCAACCCGTCAGTGAACTGGCCAAGCATCAAAAAACCTTGGAGGATTATTTCAAAGCCCACCCTCCGGCAACCATCAAGGAAGCGATGGATAAGATCGAAAAACTCACTGGGCTTAAACGTGATGAATCACGGATCCGAAAGTTTCTTTCCAAGGTTGGCTTCAAGCGTCGCAAGGTCGGGATGGTGCCTTCCAAGGCGGATCCAGACAAGCAGGAAACCTTTAAAAAAAACAGCTGGAACCCCGGCTCAAGGAAGCCGAAGCCGGAGAAAGAACCGCCTTTTTTGTGGATGCCGCTCACTTTGTCTTAGCTCCTTTCTTGGGATATCTCTGGAGTTTAACCCGGCTGTGGGTGGGTCAAGGCACCTTCCGGCCGGCAGCGTTTCAATGTGCTTGGGGCCTTGAATGCCATCACGCATGAACTGATCATGATTACCAATGATACTTATATGACGGCCCAAAACGTCTGCGAACTTCTTTGGAAGATAGCCCGTCTCAATCTGGGGACGCCTGTAACACTGGTTCTGGATAATGTAATGCCTGTTATCAAAGAGCCCAACTCGTCCAACAACTCGCTCAACGGCTTAACATCGAATTACTGTTTCTTCCTTCCTACTCGCCCAATCTGAATTTGATCGAACGCCTTTGGAAATTTGTCAAAAAGCAATGTCTCTATTCCCAATATTACCCAGAGTTTCGCAGCTTCTGTAACGCGATTGCGGGCTGTTTACAAAAAACGCATTCCGTTTACAAGCAACAATTGGATTCCTTGCTGACCCTTGAATTTTAAACGTTCACAAAATCACAATTTGTCACAGCGTAAGGTATAGTACGGCGTTCGGTAAGTTCGAGTGCTATTTCTGGCAGCGAGTGGTTGGCCCGTATAAGACCATTTGAACGGGCGGGCCCGATGACGGACGTAATTGTCAATGTAATCGTAAACTTTTTTTATGCGTTGCTCCAGTTATTTCCTCCACTTGGTGGGGAGGGTGAGTAAGGAATTGACGAATTGCTATGCCCTCCACCTTAAAGGAGGAGGAATCCTATTCTGTGGGAACTGGAGCACTCATTTTTTTCATTTATTGATTTTGCTATTGGTTACTTTGAGAACCTTATCATAGTACTGGAGGTGTTCAGCTTTTCATGACATCACGCTTCGGATAAGTTATTAAGGATCAGAGATTTAAGCTTTTGATGGGCAAGATCATGGTATTCCCCAAAATCCGCAATAAATTTCTGCATCAGTGCATCTGCTCCGCCAAAGCGACGAGTTCTTCGTCCATGATAAAATCCCGTCCATCGACAATTCGTTCACATAAAAAATCAACGAAGCGGTTCTTTCCTGGGATGAGCTCTTCTCGCCGATCGTATTGGAATGCCCACCAATCGGAATACGGATTCTGCAGCATGGAAAGTGGAATTTGCCGTTCGAGGAACTGACAGTAAGCAAAACGTCGGGCTAGTCGTCGTTGTTCAGATGTCAAAGGTGGTAGTGTGTGCGCCCTCTGAAGGAGGCCTCGGTACGTATCCATATCGAGCGCATCATAGGTAAATCCTTTTCTGCTGTAATGGGCTTGCCCGGCCAAAATGACAGGTTTCCCCAAAAGGGCGAGTTCCAGTCCGGAGGTGCCACAAACGGTGATCCCACCGTCTACTAAATGATAAAAGTCAAGCGGACTAATGGTATTTTTACTGCCCACCATACGGATGTGACTCGGCAAGGTAGGAAAATATTTCGCAATTAGCTTTTCGTTGCCATACTCAGGATTGCATCGGGCTTCGGTAGGATGAACTTTGATCAACCACTGGACGTGAGAAAGAGGTAGCAATTCACGAATAGTAGCAAGTGTCCACACGCTTAACTCTTGATAGATAGTCGGAAAACAGTCATAGGCCGCCTCGCTGTTGAAGTGGCATAGGAGACTCCATATAGGCTTATCGGGCGCAAGACCATACTTTTCTAAGAGGAGATTTGTCTTTCCAGAGTAAGGTTCGAAGGCCCCAATATCAAAATTCTTTCCGCTGCCGTAACGTTTTTCTAAATATCGATCTAAACGTGCCTCTTGTTTTGGCGTTAAGGGATCTTGCGTACAGTGACGCCACGATTCTTGGCTGATGTGGTGTAAATGGACATTCGAGGGGCTATCGATGTTGCAAAAATAAAAATGCCACGGTAGATATGCTGAGCACCATCCAATCACAGGCAGTTTACGTTGGAATGCAAGCCGAAGAGCGGGTCCCCAATCCGTGAACATGCAATGGGACATAAATAAACGAGATGGATTGAGTCGATCCATCGCATGGGAGGCTGCGTGGGCACAAGCGAGCGCGCTAAAAGCGTATTCATGCAGCAATTGCCGATTTCCGTCATAATGACGGCCCATCAAATAGTAAGCAATGCTTGATTTCACATGATCACCAAGATTCACGGCCCCGTAGGAAAATTGGTCAAGCGTATCCCACGTCAATGAGTCGATTTCTTTGTGCATCTCATGGATGGGAGTTTTTTCGAGGAAGTCGCCTATGTATGAATAGGGAACGCTGAAGATGTTAAGTATCCTACTGGTTTCTGCACGACACCCAAGACAAGTATTCTTCCATTTTTCGATAGGCAAGCGCTTGGTGTGAAACCTTATGTGGCAGGCGCGGTATATTCCGTCACAGATCACCATGTGGACCGGAATACCGCGGAGCCTTAACGCCGATGCGAGCGCAGCCTCGACGTGAAGCATGAGGGGCATGCCTCCTGGTGCCCAAAAAAGGATCGGTCCGTTACTTTTCAGAAGAGGTTTTTGGTGTCGGTGCAACTTTTTTATTTGATGGGTACGAAGAATATCGACCGGTAAAAGGATCAGACGGTATAGGCGTAAAATTTTGGCAAGAAGGTCTTCGCTGCAGGCTTTGACAACCATCTTTCGCAAGCCCCAAAAAAAACGATGTATCACGGTTGTCCCTCGCTCCTTCTTTCGATTAAACGGATCGACAAGCAATTCATCTCAGAGATCTTGGCGGTATACGCCTCTCATTTTTGATACATGCATCGGCAATTTCTCGATTTACTCAATAAAATCATAGCATCGGACCATTGTATCCTCAAGCTTCAAGCCTTCGCGGTTAATGGTTTTTAGCAGATCGTGCTCTAACCCCCTGCGGCTTGCCGCGGGGTGCTTCACGAATCCGATAGGCTGCAATTGCGGAAGACAGAAATTGGAATGGGGAATTTAGTCAACCATCCTGACCAGTGGTCCGATAATAAAGAAGGCGTTTGAGTAAAAAATGAGCGTTATTTTGAGGATACGGGTACGATTACCCAGGGTATTTATCCGATGAAGATTATTGTTACAGGCGGTGCGGGATTTATCGGTTCGAATACCGCGAAACGTTTTCTGGAAAAGGGCGCGAAGGTTGTTGTTTTCGACAATTTATCGCGGCGGGGCGCGGCGGAAAATCTCAAATGGCTTGAGACAATAGGAGGTGATCTCAATTTCGTCAAAGGAGATATCCGTAATTTCCATAGTCTTCGCGCGTTGTTGGAACGCCATGCCGATGTCAACTATATCATCCACTTGGCAGGTCAAGTTGCGGTGACCACCTCAGTCGTCAATCCTCGCGAGGATTTCGAAGTCAACGCCGTCGGGACCTTCAACGTGCTCGAAGCAGTTCGGTCCCAAGGCATCAAACCGTTGGTGCTGGAGAGTTCGACTAATAAAGTTTACGGCGGAATGGAAAACGTAAGGGTCATCGAAAAAACGGACGGGTACGCGTATCAAGACTTCCCTCAGGGGATTCCGGAATCCATGAATCTGGATTTTCATTCTCCCTACGGCTGTTCCAAAGGCGCTGCGGATCAATACATGCATGATTATTATCGGATCTACGGCATTCCCACCGTTGTTTTACGGCAAAGTTGTATCTACGGATATCGTCAATTCGGTATCGAAGATCAGGGGTGGGTGGCTTGGTTTCTTATTGCAGCGGTGTTGGGGAAGCCCATCACCATTTACGGAAGCGGAAAACAGGTGCGGGATGTTTTGTTCATTGAGGATTTGGTTGATTTGTACGAAATCTGTTACGATAAAAAAGACCTCTGTGCGGGTAAGATTTACAATGTCGGCGGAGGTCCTAAGTTCACCCTGTCGGTATGGCACCAATTCGGTTTGATGATTGAAAAGCTTCTTGATAGAAAATTGAAAGTCCAATATAGTGACTGGCGTCCGGGTGATCAAAAGATCTATGTCAGCGACATCCGCAGGATCTGTAACGAGCTTGGATGGACGCCGGGAGTTTCACCGGAGAAAGGGATTTCGCTTTTATATGGCTGGATTTTGGAAAATAAGGAGATGCTTCGGTCCCTATTTTAATCTTGGTGATGGAAGGTCAAATCGGATAACGTTGTTTGTAATCAGAGACGACATTCGGTGCCCCTCATGATCGCCTCGGTCATTATTCCTACCTATAACCGAAGTCACAGTTTAAGACGTGTCCTCCAGAGCCTCGTCGACATGGATTCCCCGTTCCAGGATTATGAAGTGATCGTTGTGGATAACAATTCCAAGGATGATACACCTCAGGCGGCAGAGGAATTTAGGTGCGGGAAACTCAATTTAACCTATGTCAAAGAGACCAATCTTTCGTTTACGGTCGCCCGCCATACGGGCGCGAAGGTGGCTAAGACCGAGATCCTTTGTTATCTCGATGATGATGTAGTTGTGGATAAAAAGTGGCTTCGATCGTTGGTAGAACTTTTACAATCCGACACAAAAATCGGGATGGTTGCGGGACGAATTGAGCCGATCTTTGAGGAAGATCCCCCGCGTTGGGCCCTCGTGACGCAAAAAAGATTCAATGCGTGGAGCTTGTGGCATTATGCCGAAAAAGTTTGCGAAGCGCCCGGAGCCTGCGGGCCTAACCTGATTATCCGTAGGGAGGTGTTTGATCATGTCGGTGGGTTTCCAGCGGACACGATCGGGGGTGAGTCACAACTTAAGCCCGGGACGATCGAAAAAATTTATATTGGTCCCGGCGATTGGGGGTTAAACCTCAAGGTCAGGAAAGCAGGATACAAAATCGTGTATTCTCCTGATGTGTTGGTTTACCATGTGATTCCCCATGTTCGTATGACAGAAGCATGGTGGGAATCGCGTTTTGTGGGGGAGGGTTATATGTTAGCCATCACGGGGCAGGTGTGGCGGCCGTTTCCCTCATGGCTTTTATGTTTAAGGGTGCTCCTTTCATTTTTATTGGCACTTGCCGGGCGAATGGTATTTCTTTTGCTGTCCGTTATACGGTCCGATCTCAGGTATTACTTTAAGTTTGCCTCCCAAGCCATGATGACAAAAACGCGAGTGGTACTCGCTTTAGTGAAGGATCCGGGTTTAGCCCGGCGGTTGTGGGATACAGCCTTGAAAGGTATTGAGCCTGAAGAGATTGAACAGTTCAGAAAAAGCCTCCCTTAAATTCTTAAATTATTAATACGTTGCTCCAGTTATTCCCTTCCCTTGGTGGGGAGGGTGAGGGAGGGTGTGACGAATCGCTATGCCCCCACCTTAAGTGAGGAGGAATCCTATTCTGTGAAAACTGGAGCAACTCATTATTACTCTATGTCCGAGAAAGAACGCGCGGCAACGAATGCTTTGATTATGACTGCGGGTTCGGTGTTTGAATCCG
>JAMWDC010000071.1 GCA_023819025.1 Candidatus Omnitrophota bacterium
TCTTTCAAAACCACCATGGCAATGGAGAAATGCTTTTGGGTTTGAGCGTCTTCGGCGGAAGGGTTACGGGGTCCCTCGATTTGGATGATATCCTGAATGGTAACATCACGCCGCGTCCCTTGAATAGTCGGGTGCAGAAAAAAGGAGGCATCATTCGAACTGCATAAAATTTCAAGGAAATTTTCATCCGTAAGAGCGGTCCCGTTAGGGTGTCGGGGATTTTCAATCACAAAGGAAGCATGGACCGACGACGGCGCGAGAAGACCCATGGCGTAAAGATCGAAATCATTGAACCAGTTTATATGCTTCGGTGTTTCATTAAAAATCATGTCGAACCAGGATAGACCCCAAAAACTCTCCATTGTAAAAGTGCCGTCCCCATTATCACGCCAATCGATGCCATCCATAGGCGAGTTACCGGCATCAAAGAAAGGACTCCAGTGGGCCCCATCGCGTCCCAGAATACCAAGGGGATCTGCGCCTTTACGGCCGCCCGAAGAAAGAAAGACTCCCCACCGGTGGGCAATTTCCTGCAGCAGAACAAAATCCGTAAAGTTGGCGGCACCGGTACCGTATTTTGAAATGGCGGGAAGATCGACCCAGGAAAGCCCTTCGAGTTTTCCGCGGCTCGAAACCACTTCCATAAAACCACTGAAAAGTTCTGCGATACGCGGGCCGAATGTCTCATTCAACCGCCTCACGAGCGGATCATCCTGCACAAAACCTATTCCCTCAATATCCGTCTTCACCGGAGCACCAAACCCGAGGGGCACACCGTCATTCTGGGTGGCGAGCAGATGAAAATTCGCAAGGGAATCTCTCGCGGCGGCAGTCGGGAAAAAAGTCACAAAATCAAAAAGGCCACCCAAATTTTCCTGAAGCCGTTGATTCACTGCCGTAAGCTCCAGATTGACGAGTTCCTCTGGAGTAAATCCTGCGGTGAGAGAGGGATCGAGCAAGCTGCTCAAAAGGCTTTTAAAATAATCATCGAACTCCATGGTATAGACCCCATCCGAGACGCGCGTGAGAAAACTAGTCTCCGGCGGCTGGTTCACTGCGTGGAAAAGGCTATCGATGACAACTGCATCAACTGGCTGGAGTTCTGACCCTCGAATAAACTCCGACGATTCTATCGCGCTCTCAACGGGATACGCTGTCTCATGTCTCTCGGAAGGAGGCGAAAGAGGAAAATTGTCATACAAAACAGACGTATCCGCCGTCTCTTGGATCAAAGAATCCTGGGACTCAGGATTTGCTGTTCGATTGGCTTCGTCCAAGCTTTGAACCGGCACGTATCGTCCGCTCAGCGGATCAAGACTCACCCCTGGATCCGCATAAGCCGCAGGACTCAAACAAGAAGCACAGGCAAAGAAAAAAAGCACAACCCAACTTGCTAAAGAGGACAGCTTAACCATGGTCTTCATTTTGAAATCCTCCCAGAGTGTCGGAGGCGTTACTGCTGGTGCCGGGCTGGCTCAGCATCGCACTCCCAGCGTTGGAAGAATTTACTACTGTTTTTTCATCGAGAGCGATCACTGCCCCTTCCTCCGTATGAAGGAAAGGAGGAGTAAGGTTTTTTCGCTTTGAATGATCAGATCCAGATACCTATCGACAAGAGAGAAAGTTGGAAAATCTTTGTCCTTTAAAAATCCAAGCGCTTCTTGAACTGACTCGCAGAAATCCTTGTTTCCTTTAATCAAAATTGACGAAAACCTTATCTCGCGTCCGAATAAAATATATCCGGCAGTTTTTAAGGCATTGCGTATCCTGTTGTTCAACTTATCGAAATAGCTCAAGTAAACCTCCTTCGTAGCGCCGCCATGGCTTAAAGCCTGCGCAGCTTGAATCTGTATTTCGTTCCGCTGGCTATCTGGCTATGTTCGGCGTCCATTCTTGAATCCTCACCTTCCGCGGCTTTCCCGCCGGCCGGATCTGCCCGAAGCCAGAAGCCGCCCCAAAAGCTGACTGTGTCGGCTACCTTGATTTCTTTCCCCGTTCCCCGTTGCCAAGTCATGCCAAAAAAAATGTTCAGTTTCGCGAAAGATATTCATCACATTCGTCCAATCATGGCAGCTATAAATAGATGGTCTGCATCTGGGACCCAAAGATTCACTTCCTAAATCAAAAACGGTGATAGAAACCCAAAAGGTACAACAGTCTGCAGAGAATGATTTACAAGGTCGAAAAGAAAGACATTTCTCCCTTCCGCCCCTGGATAATCATCAAACAGCAAGAATCTCCCATCCGGGGATACCGCCCCAAGCGATAATTCTTTTTTAAGCCCCAGGCTTCTCTTCTCCTTCGTATAAATATTATTTCGCACAATATCCTCGGAAAAATCCTTATCGATGAGATCCTGATTCGTCACCCAAGTGATTCTCTCTGCATAGGGCCAGGCATCATAGGCCACAACTTTTTCCACGCTGCTCTCCACATGTCTTAGAACCAACTGCGCCGGCTTTTCCTTGTCACCTTTTCGAAACCTAACCTTTCCCTCACGAAAATAGGAAAACCATTGCTCATCAGGAGAGAGAGCTAGAGATCGAGCGTGAGTCCGGCCCGAAACCAACCTGGAGATTAAAAAGTTGGTGCATGGAAATTTAGCCTTCAGGGTTATTGGTTGATTCCCGGGACAAATTTTTTCTCACTCATGGAATCAGATCGTTTCACTCCAAATTTTTTCGAAGGGTGGAAAGAAAGCTGTTCAATTCGAACGGCTTTAGAATAAAATCACGAACGCCGAGTTTCTTTGCCTCCTTTTTAACCAGCTCATCGTCGTAGGCGGTTAGTACAATCTCCGGAAGCGGAGGCTTTCCAAATCGGCGGCGGAGTTCACGAATCGCCTTTAAGGTCTCAATCCCATTCATCTCGGGCATCCGGACATCGACGAGAATGAGATCGAACACTTCCTTGGATAGAAGCTCGAGCGCTTCCCGGCCGCCGGAAACAACCGTTGTTTCAATCCCTTCACGTTCGAGAAACATTTTCAAGGACTCCCGAACTAAAAGATCATCATCAATGGCAAGGATGCGTTTCTTCGGCCGCGCCTGGGACCTCTGTTCTGTAATGAGTGCCTCGATATCTTCCGGATGGAAGCGGTATAGACCGCCCAAACGGATGGGTTTTAAAATCCCCTTTTTAATCCAGTAATAAATCGTGCGGCGCGAGACATTGAGAATTTTTAAAACCTCTTGAACTGACAGAAGGCTTGGTTTCGTCATGGCCTTTTCTTTTCTCGATTTGTGCTAATTTATCGTCATTTTGCGCAATTTATTGAGCAATTTTATGCAATTATGACAGTAATAGAACATATACACCATCGAATGTCAAGACTTTTTTGATCTTTTTATTGAAAGACTGTTCCAGAGAACAGGCCCCAAGAAAAAGAATAGAAAACGAAATGTGGCCCACGAGTGAACTCTGCAGAGCAGAGGCGGGCTACACCAAATCTTTTGGATGCTGTTGGGCGGAACCATAGAGAGAATCAGACGACGTGACGAATTCTGCAGGGCTCGATACTCAACGTTAAAAGGGTCCAGATCATTCCTCACCAGGAATGTATTTTTACTCGCTATCTTGATCCTAAAAAAACCCGCATTCTCTTGCTTGCACAAGCGGAAGCCAATATTTGGATAGATTCACTGAAGCACGCGAGCGCAATAGAGAAAATGGTAAAGAGTTAGAAAAATTGGCCGATGACCGAAAAAGTCATGAGTAAACCATCAAATCCTTGCCGCCGAAAAGTTTTCCCCTGAGAGCGCAATCCTTCGGTTCGAAGAATCCCGCCGATATGAGGACCAGAATTTTTAGCTTCTTTATGAGTAGGAATATGCCGCACACCAGGAAACGAAAAGAAGGCTGAGAGCGGCGGAAGATGAGATTGCTTATCTGAAGAGGCGCCTGGAGAAACTAGAGGCGGACAATACCTATTTACGAAAGCTGCTGTTTTCAAAGAAGACGGAAAAACGTGTCCGGGTCCTTACTTCCCGGATCAATTTTGCGGTACTTCCTGGGGGCACTGCTACTTCTTCATTCTCGATCACATGCTTGAGCGGCCTCATCCATGACTTCGTCCTCAGGAGTATTATTTTAACCTCTTCGCCACCCAATCCAAGCTCAAATCGACAAACTTAAAATCCCCGCCGCATGTCGAATCGATGCTGACGATTTACACAAACAAACTGCCCGCGAAATTCGCAATGTTTAAATTGGTCGGGGTGGCAGGATTTGAACCTGCGACATCTTGCTCCCAAAGCAAGCGCTCTAGCCAGGCTGAGCTACACCCCGATAAATGCACGAAAGGTCAAAAGGCAAAAGCAAAAACCACAACATCGAAGTCAAAAGTTTTCCATGCAGTATATAGGAATAGTGTAAAAGTACATTGTACATTTGATTTTTACTTTTTTGAATTTTGCCTTTTCAGTTTTGACTTTTAAAAGATCGACCGCGTCTGATAGATGCTGGAGATGAGCCCCAAAGAAACACAGGTCATGATAAATGAAGTCCCGCCGTAACTGACCAGGGGAAGGGTGATCCCTGTAATGGGCATCAAGCCCACAGTCATACCCAGATTGACAAATACCTGCGTAAAAATCACCGCGATCACCCCTGTGATCAGAAGTTGGGCTTTCATATCGGTCGTGTGATCCAGAATCGCAAAGGCCGTCTTGAAAAGCAAGCCGTAAAGAACGAGGATGACAATGGCGCCCAAAAAGCCCCACTCCTCGCCGATCACACAAAAAATAAAATCGGTATGATGCTCCGGCACAAACTGGAGCTGGCTTTGAGTTCCCGCAAGATAACCTTTACCGAAAAGCCCCCCGGAGCCAACGGCAATTTGTGACTGTATCGCCGTATAGCCGGCGCCGAGAGGATCCCGGCTCGGATCTAAAAAGACAAGGATCCTTTCTTTCTGATACCCCTTCAAAAAGCCCCAAAAGAACGGGGCACCCAGAAGTCCCGCCAAGCACGCTCCAATGAAATACCGGTAGCGAATTCCCCAAATAAAAAACATCCCCACAAGCATGGGGACATAAAGAAGGGCGCTGCCCAAATCCGGCTGCTTCACAATCAGTAAAAAAGGCAAAACACACAACACCACCGCCGCCAGAATGATCCGATTTTCTTTCTCCCATCGATAATGCGATCCCAGAAAATTTGCGAGCGCCAAAATGGTTGCCATCTTGGCAAACTCCGAAGGCTGAAAGGCAATGGGTCCGAGACTCAGCCACCGTTGAGCGCCAAGCCGTGTCTGGCCGGCAATGTGAACCCAAATCAGAGACACCATCGCGACCGCATAAAGGACGTAAGCCAAGCTCAGAAAGGTCCGGTACCCGACCATGGAGACCAAAAACATGGCGCCGATCCCCATGAAAAACCAAAACCACTGCTTGGTTTCATAGGTACCGCCGTCATGGTAAGCCGCACTGTGAATAAAAATAGTCCCGACGAACGCCAGTCCGAGAATGGAAAAAATGAACGGCCAATGAATATCTTTAAGCAGCCTTCGCCACATAGAGTTCTTTCCAGATATGAAGCATTTCTTTGACGATTTTAGCGGACGTGATCCCTCCCGATCCGCCATGTTCCACGAAGACGACAAACGCAATCTGGGGATCCGTGGCGGGGAAAAATCCGGTCATCCAGCTGTGAGGCTCCTTAGGCGGCGATTGGGCGGTTCCGGTCTTACCCGCCATTTTGTTAAAATCCACCCGCGCCAATTGACCGGTCCCGTAATCGGACTCAACAACCTGGATCATCCCGCGCTTGATCGCCTTGAGGTTTTCCTCCCGAATCGCAACCCTTTGAGGCGATCTTGAACGCGACGTATCTTCCATAACAAGATGGGGCTCCGCGTAAATTCCGTTTTTGGCGATAATTGCCACGAGCCGCAACATTTGAATCGGCGATACTAAAAGATAACTCTGACCGATCGCATAACTCAAGGTTTCACCTTGATACCATTTATCATGAAATCTTTCTTTTTTCCAGATAGAATCGGGAACAAGTCCGGGAGCAATGTTTAAAACTTCAAGACGCATACGTTCACCCAAGCCCAGCTGGCGGGCGTAATGTGCAATATCATCGGGCGAAACCCGCTTGGCAACATTGTAGAAATAGACATTGCAGGAACGTTCAATGGCTTCGTACAGATTCAGGGAGCCATGCCCTTGCTGACGCCAGCAACGATACGGCCGTCCGCCCGGTCTCAAGCGGAGTAAACCCTTACAATAAAACCGGGTTTCAGGAGTAATCTTTCCCGTTTCCAAGGCCGTTAAAGCAGTGACTAGCTTAAAGACCGAACCCGGCGGATAGGCAGAACCCACCCCCCGATCCAAGAGAGGCGCCTCCTCGCTTTGGATGAGTCCCAACCGGATCTGGTCATTCCCAGGCGCCACAAAAACATTGGGATCAAAGGCCGGCGAACTGGCTAATACCAGAACACTGTCGCTGGCAAGATCAAGGACCGCAACGGAGGCATGGCGGATCCGGATCAGATCCATGATCCTGCTTTGAAACTCAAGATCGAGCGTCAGGATGATATCCTCGCCCGGTTCCGGCATCCTTTCAGAAATCACTTTAATCAGCTCGCCGCGGGCATTGACTTCCATTTGACGGCCGCCACGCATACCACGCAATTTCTCGTCAAAGATCCTCTCAATCCCCATGCGCCCGATCAAGGAATTTAAACCGTACCGTTTGTGATCCAACCATTGATATTCCTCAGGACTGATCTTCCCGATATACCCGATCAGATGGGATGCCGTTTCCTTGTAGGGATAAGACCTCAGAAAAGAAACACGGATCGACACGCCTGGAAGCTCGGGGCGACGCTCTTCGATTTGAAAAGCCAATGTGCGGGAGATATCTTCTTTAATCACGGCCGGCGCAAATGGATATTCCCGGGGCGCAGTCAAACGTTTACGGACTTCGAAGTCCTTTAAACCGAGTAGCCGGCCGAGCCTTGAAATAACCGCTGGGGTGATATCTTCGGGAATCGCAACCACATCGTAGGACGGTCGGTTGGTGGCGAGAAGATTGCCTTTGGAGTCAAACACCCGGCCCCGCGGGGCTTCGGAGGGAACCAAACGAATTCGGTTCTGTTCGCTAAGATTCCGGAAATAGGCACCCATCAGGAGTTGGGCGCGAAAAAGTCCCAAACCCAGACAGATAAGGCCCGCGTAGACCGAAATACGAAAGATCGAAAAACGGGTAATTAACTTTTTTGAAAATAAATCACTGGACGTATGAATTCGAAGCATGAATATCAAACCAGGATCAATTTAAAATGAAACCCTTCAGGCCTACAGCCCTCCGGATGAGGTCGGAAACTCCCTGGGCCCCTCACTTAAATAATTCGTACTGTTTCAGGCGCAATTTATCATGAAACCAGTAGGATGTAACCAAGAAAAAAATCGGACTCAGACACGTCGTATAAAAAGCCGTCCCTAAGGCAATCCAGAATGCCCCCCAGGAAATATTCGCATAGAAACCTAAGATGCGGGATACCAATAAGATCATCGTCAGAACGCAGAGGAGAAAAAGAAAAGTCGCAGCAAGCCGAACGATGGGAAATTCCCGGTCGATTTTATGAACGAGAAATTCGAGAACTGCCGAAGCGAAAAACAGGACACACGTCTCAAGGCCGAAGGGATGGGTTCCTGCAAGATCCCTGAGGATGCCGCAGGCCACGGCCATCGGAAGGATCTTCGAGGCCTCCCACTGGAATGCCGCGTAAGTCACCATGAGGTAAAGAAAAATGGGCTTTGCGGTTTTGATTTCCAGCAGAGAGCCGAAACATAAATCAACCGCGAGCCAGAAAAGAAGATAGACGGCAACTTTCAACGAGAGGACGCGAGGCACAAAACTTCTTCCAATTTCGAAAAGGGCACAAACGGTCGAATGCTGGCCACAAGATGCAACCCGTCCGGATCACGGCTCACGGCCTCAACCATACCCACTTTGAGTTCCTTAGAAAAAATCTCCCCGATCCCGGAGGTCAACACGACCTCACCCACGGTCGGCCCACTGTCCAGTTCCAGATATTTCATTTGTAATCGCGGAGAACCATTGCCGGCCACGACCCCTTGGGCGCGGCTGTCCGCAGTCAAAGCGCTGACACGGGCATCCGGATCGGTCAAAAGGATGACCCTTGAAGTCAAAGGCCCGACTTCTAAGATCCGTCCGACCAAGCCTTCAGGAGCGAGGACCATCATGTCTTTGACGATCCCGTGACTTTGGCCTTTATCCAAAATCAGGGTTTTGCGCCAAGGGGATAAATCACGGCCGATGATTTTTGCGGCCACTGTCTTTGCCGGAATACTTTGTTTGAGATCGAGAATTTTTTTGAGCCGCTCATTTTCTCGCAGGGCCTCATGATAATAAATTAACTGTGACTCAAGCTCAATCACCCGAGCTTCGAGTCTGCTCTGATCCTGAAAGGTCTCCCAAAATTGGACGGCAGTA
>JAMWDC010000072.1:0-355 GCA_023819025.1 Candidatus Omnitrophota bacterium
CTTCCCGGGGTACACTTCGGCCTTGACGGGCCAACTTATAAAGCCGTATTCCCTGATATTTCAGGGCCGAAACCATGGGCGGAACTTGAATGATATCGCCCTTGAATTCAAGGGCCTTGCGGCGTAGTTCATCCAGGGTCACTGCCTCCCAAGCTGCTTCACAGATCACCTTTCCGTTCCGGTCATGCGAGTCGGTTTGAATGCCAAGTTCGATGACACCGTAATATTCTTTATCCGAAGAACTCAGGGCGATGGATTGTTTTGTCGCAGCACCGAGCAAGACTACTAAAACCCCGGTGGCCATCGGATCGAGCGTGCCCGCATGCCCCACCTTTTCGAGATGGAAACGGCCGCG
>JAMWDC010000072.1:365-8403 GCA_023819025.1 Candidatus Omnitrophota bacterium
GAAGGCGCAGACATCATGAGACGTCCACCCCTTCGGCTTATCCACCAGTAAAATGCCGTCCAATTTAGATTTTCCGGCGGCTTCCGAGATCTTCATCGAAAATCCTTTGGAGCTTTCCGTCTTTGGATTTCGGAAAGTGCTCATCTTGAAATAGCTTTTATCAGCTTATGGAAAGACGAATTCTTTGCGGAGACGGTCCAAAACAATCTTCTCGGCTTTTTTTAAGGGGACACGGAGAATACAACTGGACGCTTTTTTGTGTCCTCCGCCCTGAAAATAAGTGGCAATCTTATTCACATCATAGGCGCCTCGAGAGCGGAAGGAAATTTTTACGCGTTTGCCATCCGGCATTTCGCTCATAAAAAAGGCCACCCGAACCTCCTTCAAACATTTCAAAAAGTCGATAAACCCTTCAGTGTCTTCATAAGTTGCTCCCGAGTGTTTCAGATCCCGGCGTTCCATGCCCACCCACGCGATCCGTCCTTTAGCCGAGGTTTTGACCCGCCCCAGCAGACGGCTGTACAAGTTCATCTTGTTTAAAGAAAATGTTGAATAAATCTGGTCGTTAATTTTTTCAATGTCAATACCGGTGCCGATCAATTCCGCTGCGATCCGGTGGCAATGGATGGTGGTATTACTGAACTTGAAGGACCCGGTATCCGTCGAAATGGCCACATAAAGATTGGTGGCCTCTTCCTTGGTCAGCGGCAATTTCGCGCAATGAAAGATATCCAGGACCAATTCCGCACTTGCGGCAGCATCGGAACGAATGTAATTATGAAGCCCGAAACGGGCATTGCTGATATGGTGATCAATGTTAAAAATGACGGTGTCCGGAGTCAACAGTTCTTTGACCGAACCCAGCCGGTCCAATGTGGGGCAATCCGCGGTGACAAGTGCCTTAAAGGCAGTCAGGGAAAGATTCACATCTTTGACCAAATGCCAACGTTGATCCGATAAAAAACGAAGACGTTCCGGTATCGGATCTTCGCATACCACAAAGGTTTTCTTGCCCAAACGCCGCAGTAAAGATTCCATGGCCAAGATACTCCCGATGGCGTCGCCTTCGGGAGAGATGTGGCACGAGAGCAAAAAATCATCGTGTGCCATTAAGGCCTTGAAAAATTCCTCCAGAATATCATCCTTTTTCATCCAAGAAATCCGCCTCTCATCATTTGATTCCTACGATTGCGCCCGTCTATTTCCACAGAACCTGTTTATTGTATCGGAATATTGAACCGTTTTTTTCGCTGTCCATTTCAAACTCCAAAATCACTTAGGATCCGGGATCTCGTTCCCTTCGGTGAATTTCGTGGATCACACGGTCGACCTTCATCCCCTGATCCAAGGAATCGTCTTCTTCAAAAACCAGTTTCGGCGTGTAACGCAATTTCAGCCCCATTGCAATCTGTTTCTGTAAAAAACCCCTGGCATGCTCCAACGCGATTTTGGAATCTTTTTTATTTTTCTCATTTCCCATGACGCTGTAAAAAATGCGGGCGGATTTTAAGTCCGGACTCATCGCAACATGGGTGACCGTGACGAAACCGAGCCGGGGATCTCTCATTTTGGAAAGAATAAGACGGCTTAATTCCATTTGGACTAGGTGAGCGACTCGTAACGTACGTTTGCCCTGCATATCCCCTCAAACCGAAAAGGGCGAATCGGTCCACCGGCCTCTCCGCCCTTTTAAACTATAACCGACGCTTCTGTAAAATTAAAGCTTCGCGGCAATCCTCTCCATCCGGTAAGATTCCAGGATATCCCCTTCCTGAAGATCGTTGAATCCCTCCAAGGAGAATCCGCATTCGTAGCCTTCGTTGACTTCGCGAACGTCATCCTGAAAACGCCGCAACGAAGCCAGTTTACCTTCAAAGATCACAATTTGATTCCGAATCAGGCGCACCGGATTCTGGCGAACGACTCTCCCTTTGACGACAATCCCGCCGCCGATCGTTCCGATACGAGAAGATTTGAAGATCTTCCGGATCGATACCTTACCTTCGATCACCTCTTTAAAAGTCGGCTCAAGCAAGCCTTCCATAGCTTTACGTACATCCTCGCACGCCTCGTAGATGATATTGTAAAACCGCATGTCCACGCCTTCTTTATCGGCCAGTTGAGTTGCCTTGGAATCCGCTTTGACATGAAAACCGATGATGACCGCATCCGATGCCGCAGCAAGCATGACATCCGAATCATTCACGCCACCGATATTGCTGTGAATCACATGGAGCCGGCAGACATCGGTGCTCAACTTTTCCAGAGACTGGCTCAATGCCTCCATGGATCCCTGAACATCGGCCTTAATGATCAATTTTAACTCTTTAAAATTTCCCTCCGAGATCCGGTGATAAAGATCCTCCAAAGACAGATGTTTTTTGACTCCACGCAAATCTTGCTCGCGGCGCGCGAGATTTCTCTTCTCGGTAATTTCACGGGCAATTTTTTCGCTGTCCACCACAAAGAAATCGTCCCCTGCTTCCGGGACACTGTTCAAACCAATGACTTCGACTGCCATCGACGGCCCAGCCTGTTTCACGGTTTTCCCGCGGTCATTCTTGAGAGCGCGAACGCGGCCCATACAAAGACCCGAGACCACCATATCGCCAGGTTTCAAAGTGCCTTTTTGAATAATCACTGTCGCCACCGGACCAGTTCCCTTGGATAGATGGCCCTCGAGAACGACCCCGACAGCCGGACGATCAGGATTGGCTTTAAGTTCCATGATCTCTGCCTGTAACAGCAGCATCTCAAGCAGTTCATCAATTCCTTGACCTGTCTTCGCGGACACCTTGACACAAATGGTTTTGCCTCCCCATTCTTCGGGGTTCAGACCAAGTTTTTGCAATCCCCCCATCACCTTTTGAGGATTTGCGGTGGGAAGATCGATCTTGTTAATGGCAACGACGATCGGGCATTGTGCTTCACGGGCATGATCAATGGCCTCCACGGTTTGTGGCATGACGCCGTCGTCCGCCGCTACGACTAAAACCACAATATCCGTTACGTTGGCTCCGCGGGCCCTCATCGCTGTAAAAGCCTCGTGGCCGGGGGTATCGAGAAATGTCACGTGGCCTTTCCCGGGAATTTCAACCCCATACGCACCGATGTGTTGTGTAATCGACCCTGCCTCTTTTGCAGCGATATTGGTCTTGCGAATCGCATCCAACAGGGATGTCTTGCCGTGATCGACATGGCCCATCATGGTCACCACCGGAGGGCGGGGCTTGAGCTTCGCCGGATCTTCCGTATCTTCCCCTTTTCCCTTAACAATTTTTTCAGCTTCATCTTCAACTTTTTGAATGGCCACACCGAGTTTCGCAGCCACGGAATAAACGATCTCCTCATTCAGCAGTTGATTGACGTTTGCGAAAATTCCGATGCCCATAAATGTTTTAATCAGCTCAGAAATTCTTATGTTCAATTCATGAGCAAGGTGGCCGACGGTGATGGGAAATCGGATGGAAACTGTCCTTGAAGCTAGTTTCTCTTCGGGCAATGTCTCACAAACCGTTACCGCCGATACGTCTGTTTTGGTATCTGCATTGACCTTCTGGGTGTCCGCGACCTTTGAGAGTGTTGCCGCAGCGGTTGGCTGTCCCCGGCCTTCTTTACGGACATCATGCCGTTGAGTCTTGGAACTTTCCTTCCTAGGGGTTTCGCCGGATTTGACACCGGTGGATTTATCCGTTTTCTCGATAATATTCAACCGGCCCTGAATCAAATTCAGAATGCCTTCGTCAATCAAGGACATATGGCTCTTGACGTCCCCGCCCAATTGCTTGATCCTGTCAAGCAAATCTTTGCTGGACATCCCTAGTTGTTTCGCCAATTCATGAACGCGCATACTGTCTCGCTCTTTCTGCTCGTTGGATGAAGGGTTTCCGGATGATCGTCTTCGACCAACAGGATTATTCCTTTTTCTCGAGGATGGCCTTATGGGCGGCTGTGATAATTTTCTCGGCTGTTTTCGGCCCGATCCCTGGAATTTTGGCCAAATCCTCTGGTGTTGCCTTGAGAATATCTTTGATGGTCTCAATGCCGGCTTCTTTGAGAGAAGCCTCGATTTTTTCTCCGATTCCGCCTAAGGTATTCAAGGGAATTTTATGGCTCAGGCTCCGGACATCAAGTTTCCATCCCAGGAGTTTGGAAGCAAGCCGGACATTTTGCCCTTTTTTGCCGATGGCAAGAGAAAGCTGGCTATCTTCGACTAAAATTTCCGCAGACTGATGATCGCGATCCAGTTTGATCTCGGAAAGCTCGGCCGGGGTCATGGCATTCCGCAGGTAGGTTTCAATATCGTCACTATAGCGGATAATATCGATTTTTTCCCCCCCTAATTCACGAACGATATTTTTGACCCGTTGACCGCGAACACCCACACAGGATCCGACACAATCAATCTTTTCATCATCCGAAGATACGGCGATTTTTGTCCGTGAACCTGCTTCGCGGGCAGCGCCTTTGATTTTGACGATCCCGTCGTGAATTTCGGGAACCTCGAGTTCAAAAAGCCTTGTCACCAGTCCTGCATGGGCACGGGAAAGGATCATCTCCGGTCCGCGCGGGGTTTTCTTAATCTCCACCAAATAACAACGGATCAAATCCCCTTGACGGAAACTGTCCAAAGGAGACTGTTCCCGGGCCGGCAGGATACCTTCGGTTTTCCCCAAGTCGACAATAATGGCCTTCTTTTCGATCTGATGGACTGTGCCGGAAATAATGTCGCCCTGCCGTTTGACATACTCGTCATAAATGGACTCACGTTCGGCTTCCCGGATTTTCTGGATAATGACCTGCTTCGCAGTTTGAGCGGCAATGCGGCCAAATTCGACATCATGAACTTCTTTGCCTTGATCCAATAAGTGAATCGAACAAGTTTGGGGATCGATCTGAATGTCAAAATCTTTCCGCTCTGGATAACTTTTGCGGCAAGCGGAAATAAGCGCTTGGCGGAGGGTTTCGATCAAAACCTCTTTAGAAATCCCTTTTTCCTTTTCGATATACTCTAGAGAAGACAACAATTCCTGCGTCACGCCTTAGAACTCCTTTACCTTGATCTGGAAATAAAAGACCGCGAATACTACGAAAAAAAAAGTGGGCAACCCGCGCCCACTTATCACTTGCCCCGAAAAGTGACTCTATATTACAGCATGAATCCACTGACTGTCAATTTGAGGAAAAACGAAAACGGCTACCAGGAAATAGATGAAGCCAAAAAGGTTTAAGGCAAGGCGGATGCTGAGATCTTTAAGGCCTTTAAATACAAAGGGTTAAGATCGACTTCACCGGCATTGTCCCTTGTCGATGATGGCTTTTAATTCCTCGGCCGATCGGGCCATGGATTCAGGAGAACGGTCTGTTATCATCTTTTCCGCTTTCTCCCGCACCAGCTGCAATTTTTCCTTATCGAACTGAAGTTTTTCCAGCAATCGATTGATCTCAATGGCAACCTCGGTGAAAAAGTCGCCTTCGCGGAGCTTGATCGGGTGAGGAATTTGGCTATCGTTGATGCGGATGAGAACCTGGCGGAAACGATAAACCGGCCCCGCGACCCGATGAAGAAAGAAGATCCCAAAAGCGCCCAAGACAATCAGGGTCACAAAGAGAATACAGGTCACGCGTAAGATCAATTGATAGCTGACGTCGGAAAGGATTTCATAAGGATTGATCCGGCCGAATTGAAATCCTCCACCGAATGCGGCCTCCCGGATGGTGTTATGAATGACGAATCCGATGGCCAGCGAAGACACCATCAATAGAGCGATCATGACCAGTGTAAACTCCCGTTGCATGGGTTTATGAATCAGAATATTCCGGAATCGTCTCCGATAAGGCAAAACGGTTTTGGATTTTGCCGCGGTTGATGCTTGTTCATTCATGATGGTCTCCTTATGTTTATTCAATGGATCGTCCTACCGTTTCATGGATGATGGACATTTCATCCTTTTTTAGGTCCCGGTCGTAAAACGGCTTTGAATACGGTGTTTCAGTTGATTCGCTAGATGATTCAAAATTTCGTAAACCTCCTTTAACTTTTGAATCATTTCTTCGGAAATCATCAGGTAATTGGGCAAAATAAAAAGCGTCAGGAGGGTCGAACTAACGAGGCCGCCGATGACCGTAATCGCCAAAGGCGACCACAGGTCACTGGATTGCCCCCATCCCGTGGCCAGTGGGAGAAACCCCATGAGTGTGGATAGCGTGGTCATCAGAATCGGCCGCAACCGATCCTGACCCGCGCGGATGAGGGCTTCTTCTTTGCCCATTCCCTGAGCTTTCAAATGATTCATATGATCGACCATAATAATGGCCGCATTGACCACATAACCTGCCAAAAGGATCATCCCAATAAAGACATTCTGGCTGAGCGGCTTGTTGGTGATCTCCAGGGCCAACCAGATACCGATGGCGGCCAACGGCACGGATCCCATAATCAACAAAGGCTGAAGGTAGCTCTGAAACAGACAGGCCATCACCATATACACTAAAAACAAGGTGAGAATAAGGGCCATGGTTAAATTGGATTTTCCTTTCATGAGTTCTTCGTATGCGCCTCCGAAACGCCAATAATATTCATCCGGGAGTTTGACCACTCTCAAGGCCTCTTTGACTTCACGGGCAATCGTTTCAAGTGGTCTTTTGGTATCCCCCTTGACGAAAACGTATCGGTATTTATCTTTTCTGTCGATCGTCTGAGGTCCGGTGGTCGGATAAAAATTGGCGATATCGCCCAGAGGAATTTGAATGTCCATGTCCGTGGCAATACGGACCAAATTCAAATCATCGATCTTTTGGCGGTAGGTCGCCTGCAGGCGCGTAATGGTTTCGATTTCTTCCCCCTTCGTCAATTCGTGGAACTTCGTCGGCCGCATGCCCCGAACTTGAGCGTGCATCGAATCCGCGACTTGTTTGACGGTCAATCCATAGACGGCCGCCCGGCCTTTATCGACCACAAGCGAATACTCGGGGCGTTTCCTCAAATCTGTCATCACCAAATTGGACAGCCCAGGCACTTTGCTCATATGCCCGGCAAATTCCACCGCTAGTTTTTCTAAAACCGAATTCTCGTTGCCGAAGATATTGACGATCAGTTTCCTTTGTTCCCCTGCCGAGGCGCCCTCGTCCACAATCAGGCTGTAATCGTCGTGGATTTGCTTGATGCTTTCATTGCCCTTCTCGTCCACGATCCTCATAATCTCGTCCTTCGAGTACTGGCATTTCCGCCGTGGCTTCAATCGGACAAAAATCCGGATATCGTCTTTCCGGATGGTCGAAGAAAACATCTTTACATCCGGAATCTTGGAAAGGATCGTCTCGACCCGGTTGACCACTTCGTCATTGGCCTCAAGCTTGGCACCGGCCAAAGGGAAAATAATGACGGCAAACTCATTCTCTTCCAGAGTGGACGGCCAGTCGATATCGCGTTTAGCGATCTGCCAACCGGCAAACACGGCTAAGGCAATGACTGCGATTCCAATCGTCCACCGGAACCGAAGACTCCACCGAATGATCCGCCGGTAGATGTCCGGTAATAAAAAAATACTGAACATGGCAAGGATGGCCAGAAAGATTGTCAAACTCAAAAGATTGTTCCAAATCGCATTGCGGATAAAAAGCCCCTGCCAAATCATGACCCCCAAGAGAACTGAAAGAACGCCCGCAAACATCCATCTGCGGCGGGAATCCCATACCGAAACTATTTTCCATAATTGGTCGATTTTCTCCTGGATCCGGTGAAACCGTTCTTCGGACCCGACCACGTTGATTTTCCCCTTCGCCCATTGCACCATGAGCATGGGAACCAGCATTTGGGCGACAAAGAAAGAAGAAACTAAAGCCATCACTACGGTAAAGGCAAATCCCATGTATTGCATCTGAATCTTCTTATCGAAGAAAAGGATCGGCAGGAAAACAATAAGGGTCGTGGCCAGCGAAGTGAGAAGCGGCAGCCAAACTTCTTCCGCCCCCTGACGGATTGCGCTGCCGTCGAGAAGACCGGCTTCCTTTTTCTTGAAAATATTTTCCAGGATCA
>JAMWDC010000073.1 GCA_023819025.1 Candidatus Omnitrophota bacterium
GATCAAGCCCTGTCCTTCCAGCATCTTCCGCATCTGGCGTGCCTTTTCGCGAATCTGCGCCGGCGAAAATTCATCCATCCCCGGCACGGCATCATCGTCATGAAATTGAATTGCGTCAAACCCTAATTCTTTGTATAGAACCAGTTTTTCCTCGAAAGAGCGAGGTTTTCGCACCGTCGGTCCAAACGGATCGGCGCCTTCGTGGATGTTCCACGGTCCAAACGAGAAACGATAACCATATTTATCCATCATGCCCTCCAAAAAAGAAAAACCCATTTCCCGAGTCTGCCCCCGGGACATGGGTTTTTTGACCGTCTCCAGAAACCAAAGAAAAACTCATCTCGGCCTGCCACAACTCATGCTTCTTAAATCTGGTTTCTACGTTTATAAAACTTACAATTCTTACCCTTGATCTCTAAAATAAAAGGTTACATGGCAAATACTACAAATACAACACAGCGGGGCAGAGAATGCTAGCCTAACTCCAGAGCAAGGCCCTCGTTAAGGTACAAAATCCTCCTGAAGGCCCACGATGCGTACATCTTTGTTGAGATCTTTAAGAAAGCGGCTAACTTGTTGCTTAGCACCTAGATCCGAAGAATCCCCTCGATAAAAATGGAAACAATTCATTCGGGAGGCCAACAAAAATAACATAGGTCAGAAATTGGAGAGGATTGAACCTCTTTGAACCTATACCATCACAATTTTGGCAGGGCAGAAACCGTTAAAATTGGCAACGGCACTTGCTGAGGAATAAGCTCCGATATTCTTGACGTAAATCACGTCATTGACATAGAGCTCGGGAATTTCTTCATTTAAAGAAAGCGTATCAAAAGAATCGCATGTGGGTCCCGCGAGCGCACTCAAAAATTTTTGTCCGCGCCGCAGGGTTTTAAATTCGTACTTGCAGTGGTCGAAGACCATCCCGGAAAAATCGCCGTACATGCCGTCGTTGAGGTAATAATAATTTTTGTTATTGCGGAAAGTCCGGCCGATCACCTGAGTCACCAAAACTCCAGCAGGCCCGACTAAAAAACGGCCGGGTTCAGCAATAAACTTGACGTTTTTTTCAAACAACAGCTTGATTTGCTTCCGAATTTGACGGACCATCCGTTCGAAATTCACGCCGATCTCATTGTCGAAATATTGGATCGGAAAACCGCCGCCGATATCCACAACTTTAAGAGGCATCCCACTTCTCTCGGCCTCTTTAAAAATATGGGCGGTAATTTCAAGGGCCTGTAAATAATTTTCGACATTCGTCGACTGAGATCCCACGTGAAAACTGACCCCCAAGGGTGTTAATCCGAGGGCTTGAGCTTTGCGTAAAAGGTAAAAGGCCTGATCCGGATCTGCGCCGAATTTAAGCGAGAGTTGGACGATACTTCCTTGATTTTCAACTTTGATTCTAACCAGGACGTGAGCTCGCGGATAATGCTCGGATAATTTGTACAGCTCCGGTTCATTATCGAAGGTCATCAACCGGACTCCCCGCCTGCGAGCCAGGATGATGTCGTCAGGCATTTTGATCGTATTCGCAAAAATCACCTTATTCGCAGAGGCACCAAGCGCGAGGACCGTTTTGAGTTCGGCGCCGCTGGCAACATCAAAACCGGCGCCTAACCGGACAAATTCCTTGATCACGCCGGGGTGGGGATTGGCTTTGATGGCATAATAAGGTGTTACCTCGGGCAGGCAGTGACGGAACCGGCGATATTGCCGTTGGAGAATATTCCGACGAATCATCATGAAAGGGGTTCGATGTTTTTTGAGCATCGCACGGATCAAATTTTCGACGCCAATGGACTCGGCCTTAGACTTTGGCGGCTTCCCGTTGAGGAGCGGGGACAGCTTGAGCATTGAGTCTTGCCTCATGATCCACCAGAAAAGTTGTAAATTGCCAGACATCCTCGGGCTTCGGCATCGGGATGTCAAATTTGGTGAACTTTGTATTGAGATTTTTTAACGGGGTCCAATCCACCGCCGCCGAAACAAACGGTTCGATGTAGGGCATGGATATCTTTAGGATGTCCTCATGATCGATGTCATCCGGCAGACGGAATCCCTTCCGCGGATTCTTGATCATCCAGAGCGCCGCAGCAACAACCGAGATTGCAACCTGAAGCGTCGTGGCCTGCTGATGCGGTACCAGCCGACGGGCCGTGTGAATATCCAGAAGGCTCCCGCACCACCAGGAATTGAAATCATGGCCCATCAGGAGAACACCCAGTTCATCGCGACCGCTCGTGATCTCATCGCTCATAATTCTCTGTTTTTCCTGGAGACGGAACTGCCGCATTTCGAGCTCGTGTAACGAATTGATCGCCACATCCGAAGGGCAATAGGCGTAATGAACGGTCGGCCGGTAAACTGCCTCTCCGTCTTCCCAAACCGTCAGTCGATCCGAAATACTAAAGGCCTCGCCGTGGCGGATGACCATTCCCGTAATTTCGCCGGAAGGAACCCATGAACGAACCCAGGTTTTCATACCGATGGATCGCAGGCAAATTTGATTGCGGGGCCCGATCTTGTGAAAAAATGCATTCTTGGGAATCCACCTTTCGTGCGTCCCCCATCCTAATTCGGCCGGGGCTACACCCTCTTCAAAGAACCCCTCGATACTCCACGTGTTGACAAACTCGTTGACCTCCTTAGGCTTATTGGTAATCTGCGTATCACGCTCGCTGATATGGATGGTTTTGACTCCCGTCAGTTGAGCTAATTTCGCAAAATTTTTATCGCGAAGCGCGACCTCCAACATCGGGACCCGCGGATCATAGGGTTTTTCCAAGAGGACCTTCCGGGCAATTTCAATCAGGGCATATTTTGTAAAGTGCGACACAAGTCCTGGGTTTGCACCGTGATCCACGATTGCGGTTGGACCTTTGTTATCACCCCACTCCTCGAGGACGCGGCGAATCTCCATATGCCTCATGTAAAGGGTATACATCGAAGGATCACTACGTTCATAATCTTTGTAGGGGTTCCATTCTTCGACGGAAGTATTCGCGTACAGAACTCCTCTCTCGCGACACCACCGCAGGATCGCGCATGTCTCAATATTCCATGCCAAGTCAATAATCATGTCACCCGGCCCCGCGTACTTGGCAAGGAGTTCTTGATAATTGGTTTCCGTGACCCGGTCAAAAACATAGCGAACGCCGTGGGCCAAAGCGTCCTGGACCCGCGCACGGTTATCCACGAAATCCATGATGGTGATACGGTCTGCCGGCATTTCGAAAAATCTCAACACAAGCGGAACGGCGCACTGAGAAACCGAACCGCACCCGATGATTAATAATCTGCCGTCAAATTTCATGATGCCCTATCCCCCCCTTGATTAAAATGAAAATGCATCCCAGAAAAATTTTATTTGGCATCATTGTAGCATATGTTTTGGGGGAGTCAATTTGAATGGTCAAAAAATTGAAAATTTTTTGGATTTTTCTAGATTTTCAGATTTCTGGCAGAACAAAAAACACTTTCCAGATTTTCGGGTCCACGACCGTGGATTTATTTGCGTAACAGTTTCCGTCAGCCGACAAATGCCGGAACGGACTCGCCTGCCACCAAACTGTGGAAATCTTCTCGTTTTCTTACGACCGCAAACCGATCCGCCCTTACCAAAACTTCTGCGGGGCGAGTCCTGGAATTATAATTGGACGCCATGACAAAGCCGTACGCGCCGGCAGTCATGAAAGCCAAATAATCCCCGCTCTCAAGTTCCGCAAGGTGCCGCTCCTTGGCAAGAAAATCTCCGCTCTCGCAAATCGGTCCGACAATATCGTAGGTGAGTTTACGAGCATGATCTTTTCTTACCAATGGCCAGACCTCGTGATACGCGTCATAGAGCGAAGGCCGGATCAGATCACCCATGCCGGTATCGGTCACAGCAAAATTTTTGACCTTGGTTTGCTTAACCCACAGGACACGGCCGACCAAAATGCCGCCGTTAGCTACAATAAAGCGTCCGGGTTCTAAGATGAGGCGGTATTTCTTCCCCTTAAAAAGGGACAGGATATTTTTTGCGAATTGATCCGCAGTCTGCGGAACTTCGTCATTATAAATCACGCCCAAGCCGCCCCCCAGATTCAAAGTCTCAATCCGGACCCCCTCTCTCTCGAGCGAATCAATAAAACCGACAATCTTGCGGAATGCCTCTACAAACGGCTCCCCCTTTACAATTTGAGAACCGATATGCACATGAATCCCACAGATATTTAAGGAAGGGTAATCGAAACGTTTGAGAAAAATTTGTCGGGCGGTATCAAGATCGATCCCAAACGTGCTTTCTAATTTCCCGGTCGCAATATGGTGATGGGTTCGAGGATCGACTCCGGGATTGATACGCAAAGAGATATTCGCCCGCTTCTTCAACCGTTGGGCTACCTGATGAATGAGTTCGAGCTCGGGGCGGGATTCCACGTTAAAAAGCAAAATCCCGTAACGTAACGCCTCTTCAATTTCTGGTTCCGTCTTGCCGACCCCTGCATAAACGATCTTCCGGGGATCACAGCCAACCTGTTTCGCCCGGTAGAGTTCACCGCCTGAAACAATATCCAGTCCTGTTCCCTTTGCGATCAGGGATTTGAGAACGGCAAGGTTGGAATTGGCCTTTACGGAATAACAAATCAAAGGCTGGACACTTTGGAAGGCCTTTTGAAGTTTTTCGACATGCTCGATCAGGGTGTTGTGACTGTAGATATAAACCGGCGTTCCGACCTTTCGGACAATGTCGAGAACTCGGACCTTCTCGCAGTAAAGTTCCTTTCCGCGATAATAAAAATCGTGCATGGCGCCAGTGTGAAATCCAAGGTCGCCTTGGCGAATTATTTTCTTAGACATTTTTCCCATTTTGCGATCTCGGCCTCGACCCGGTCCGGATGGGTACTGCCGATCGTCCGCTTTGAGAAAACGGAATATTGGGGATCGAACAGATCGTAGATACCGGCGTCAAAATGCTTAAAAAACCGTTTCCACTCTTCCAGCTGCAGGTCCCGCATGGACTTTCCGGCATCGGAGGCATAGCGGACCACTTTCCCCACGGCCTCATGGGCATCACTCAAAGAGACACCCTTTCGGACCAGATATTCGAGGATGTCGGTGGCGAACAGGGAATCATCGTCCACGGAGCGGTCCAGAGACTCGGTATTCACTGTGACAGAATCGAGAGCCGGCGCTAAAACTTCTAAGGCAAGTACCGTTTTATTCACCGCGTCAAAAAGCGCCGGCTTATCTTCCTGCAAATCGCGATTGTACGCAAGCGGCAAACCTTTTTGCACGATCAAAAGCGTATTCAGGTGACCAAAGATGCCCCCGCTTCTTCCGCGGATCAGTTCGAAGACGTCCGGATTCTTCTTATGGGGCATCAAACTGGATCCTGTCGCAAAGGCGTCGCCCAATTCGATATAATCGAACGCCTCGGAATTCCAAAGAATAAAATCCTCCGAGAGCCGTGAAAGATGCATCCACAGGACCGCCACCGCGCTTAGGAATTCGACGAGAAAAGCCCGGTCGCTTACCGCAGACAAACTATTCGCGGCGACCCGTGAAAAACCAAGTTCTTTGGCAAGAAATTTCTGATCGACCGGAAGCGAGGTTCCAGCTAAAGCGGCGGAGCCCAAGGGAAGAACGTCTGAGCGTTTTGCGGTATCTTCGAACCGGGATATGTCCTCCTCAAGCATTTCCACGTACGCCAAAAGATGGTGGGCCAAAAGCACGGGCTGCGCTTTCTTTAAATGTGTCATGCCGCTCACAACGGCTTTCCCGCTCTTTCGGGCCAAACCGATCAATGCCTTTTGGACCTCCCGGATCCCGCACCGGATCCGGCAAATTTTCTCCCGCAAATAAATCCGGGTAGATGCAACGACCAGATCGTTGCGGCTTCTCCCCGTATGAAGTTTCCTGGCCGCGGATCCGACCCTCTTGTCCAACTGAGCCTGAATCAAGGTATGGACATCTTCATATTGATGGAAGCACTCCTTCGGGATCCCGACCCGCCTGCCCTTTGAGGAAAATTCTTTTTCGATGGCTTTTAAACCGCGCACGAGCCGCTGGGATTCAGAGGCGGTAATCAGTTTCACGCGGCCCAGCATCCTAGCCCATGCAATATCCACAGCAATCTCGGCTTCGAACAACTCAGAGTCCACGGCTAGAGAATAACTGAATAATTTAAGTTTCGGATGCACGTCGTCCTTAAAACGGCCCCCCCAAAGTTTTTTCACGTTTTTGCACCTCCCGCGAGAGAATCACCGGCCATGGCCGAGTCCTTCATATGGCAATCCCCAAATCTTCATAAAACCTTCGGCCGATTTCCGGTCAAAGGTATCCTTTTTGGAATAAGTCGCCAGCTTCTCGGAATACAACGAGTATGAAGACGCGCGCCCCACACATACCGCGTGTCCATGATCAAGCTTGATCCGAACCTTTCCGGTGACTCGATGCTGGTTCGATGCGAAAAACTGATCAAGCGCATTTTTTAACGGTGAAAACCACAACCCGTAATAAACAAGTTCGGCGTATTTTTCCGAAAGGAGTTTTTTAAAATGAAGAAATTCCCGGTCCATCACCATGCCTTCGATCTCCGTGTGCGCCGTTAAGAGGACTTCGGCGGCCGGGGCTTCATAAATTTCCCGGCTTTTGATACCAACGAGCCGGTTTTCAATTTGATCAAACCGCCCGACTCCGTAGGCGCCGGCTATCGCATTCAGGGATTCGATCATTTGGACCATGGTTTTACTCACCCCGTTCAACCTCACCGGAATTCCTTTTTCAAATTCGATCTCCAAATATTTGGGTTTCTTGAGAACTCTGTTCAACGCCCGTGTCATCACATAGGCATCCTCGGGCGGTTCCCTCCAAGGATCCTCGAGGATCCCAGCTTCAATCGAAACGCCCCAAATATTTCGGTCAATCGAGTACGGACTGGCCTTCGTGGCTTCAATCGGTATGTCATTGAGTTGCGCGTAATCGATTTCCTCTTCTCGCGATTTAAACTCCCACTGTCTCAACGGGGCGATAATTTTAAGTCCCGGATCAAGCGTTCGGACCCCGACTTCAAACCGGACCTGATCGTTGCCTTTGCCGGTGCACCCGTGGGCAACAAATTCGGCCTTTTCTTCTTGGGCAATCCGTACCAGATGCCGGACAATTAATGGCCGGCCAATGGCCGTGGCGAGGGGATATTTCCCTTCGTAACGCGCATGGGCCCAGAGAGTCGGCAGGATAAAATCGCGGGCAAATTCATCTTTTAAATCCTCAATAATAACTTTGCTCGCACCTGCCGCTTTCGCACGTTTGCGTAAACGTTCCTTATCTTTGACTTCACCCAGAAATGCGGAAAAACAGATCACCTCAAGGCCAAACTGATCTTTAAGCCAACGGACGGCGCAGGAAGTGTCCAATCCGCCGGAAAACGCAAGGACTACCCTTTTCATAAAATCCCCTCCTCTCCATCCGCCTAAGTGCACAAATAGACCAAGATCGCCTTCTGAACATGCAAACGGTTTTCCGCCTGATCAAAAACGATCGAATGGGGCCCTTCGATTACGCCATCGGTAATTTCCTCATTCCGGTGGGCCGGAAGACAATGCATGATCAACACATCCTTCTTTGCACGCTGGATCAACGCCTCATTCACTTGAAATCCCCGGAAAGCCTTGATCTTTTTTCTGCGCAACTTCTCCTGCCCCATGCTCACCCAGACATCCGTATAAACGGCATCCGCATCTTGGACCGCTTCCACAGGATCATGAGTCCCCATAATCCTGGCGTTGCTCCCTTCAGCAAGTTTCTGGGCCTGACTTAAAATCTCTTTCGTGGGTTCGTTTTTCTTGGGAGTTGCATAATGAAGGTAAGCCCCTAATTTTGCCGCAAGAAGGATGAGTGAATTCAAAACATTATTACCATCCCCAACAAACGCAAGTTTCAAGGACTGATGCTCGGGCAATTTTTCATAGAGCGTGAAAAAATCCCCCAACGCCTGACAGGGGTGCTCAAAATCGCTCAGACCGTTGATGATCGGCTTCCGAAAATACGCCGCAAATTCCGTGATGGTCTTGTGGGCAAACGTCCTCAGAACGACGCCCGCGAGGTATCGGTCGAGAACCCGCGCCACATCCTTGACCTGTTCCCGGATACCGAGCTTGATATCTTCCGGCCCCAGGTAAATTGTTCCGCCCCCCAAGGCGTAAATGCCGGACTCAAACGAGACCCAGGTCCTCGTCGAGGGTTTTTCAAAAATGAGGCCGAACATCCGGCCTTGAAGGCAATTTTGAAAACGTTCCGGGAACTTTTTGATATCTCGGGTCAGTTCAAAAATTTTTTTGATATCCGCCGCCGTAAGATCATTGATCGAAACCAGTCTCTTACTCATGGGATT
>JAMWDC010000074.1:0-2083 GCA_023819025.1 Candidatus Omnitrophota bacterium
ATTCCGGGGAAGAGGTATTGGAAATGTCGCAAGTTCGTAAATCCCGATCGCCGTGCGTGCGATACCCATTACTGTCCCTTTGCCGAAACCACCGATAATCCCGATGGGTTCCTCATGGCTTTTATTGAGCTCACTCATCTGCCTGAAGATTTCAAGCCAGCCGAACAATATATTGGAGGAACCTCGACCCAATTTGATCCATGCCCCATCTTTTATGCTTGTCTCATCGGCAAATCCTTCAGAAACACCGAAAGGAACCAGATAACATATTGTCGCTAAAAAAATTACCAGAAGCCGCCGTTTCATCAGACTCTCCCGCCAAGGGCTATCGGTTTTATCTTCGAGCTTCTATAAAAGTTATTCTTCGTAAAGAATACACCTTCGCCTGTCTCAGGGGACATCTGCCATATCTTTTCTATCCATGAGACTCGGAAATTTCCGTTTTGCCCTCAGGATCCGGCTGTTTAACTACATCTCCAAAAGCAGCCCAAGTCACGTCATGCCGCCCCACCACTCCGTAAAGGATCGTTTGATCCTCATTCATTACGGGAATGGTATGAATATCTTTCTCCATCATCAGTTCAACAACTTTTTCAATCGGTGAGTCAGGAAGAACGCTAATCACTTTGCGGCTAAAAATTTCTTTGACAAGAATCGCCTTCCGGCCGACGGTAAAAAGTGAAAGCCACGCCGCTTTTTGTCGATTCATCCGGCGCACGATTTTCATAGCGTTGAATACATCCGTCACGGTGACAATCCCAATAATCTTTCGATCCTTATTCATGACGGGCACTCCGCCAATGCGCTTATCCCTCAGAATCTTTACAAGATCTGTCACCTGCATATCGTCCGGCACAACAATCGCCGTTTTGGTCATAAGATCTTTCGCATAGATCATGGTGAATCTCTCCTTTTACCTAACACATCCGATTCCCTTCTGGGCCCCCTTCCAAGACAATCATCACGACGTGTGACTCTAAGTAAGCTGCAACCTTCCTAAACCGGTTCGGTACGCTCAATAAAGTACACAATATACTTCTCTAAGGCAAGATTACTCTCTATGTTGCGAATACCGAATGACTCGGTTTTCGAACATGTTATCGTCCAATATGAGCAGAGCTTAATGGCTGAAAAACTATCATCGAGGCCCCTCGGTTTCAATTTTGGCCAATAATTCGCGGGCTTTTTTGTTCGAGGGATCCAAATTCAAAACATGATTGAGCGCACGCCGTGAATCCTCGAGGCGATTTTGAACGTGATAGACCAACGCCATCCCGAAATGGCCCTCCACATTACGCCAATCCTTCGCGATGGCCATTTGAAATTCTTTGAGCGCCGAATCCAACTGACGCGACTGGATATAAAGATGCCCGATACTGGCGTAAAAATTAGCCTGGAGTTCTTCATCCTTCGTCAGGGCCAAGCCTCTGCGGAAACAGGAAATCGATTGAGGGATGTCTCCTTTGCGCTCATAGGCCGATCCTAATAATCCATAAATATTGGGATCCGTTTTTTTATCTTTAAGTATCTTCATCCATTCTCCAATCGCCTGATCCCACATTTCATTCTTAAAATAACTTCTTCCGAGATCCTCGGAACATTCCAAACTCGGATAAAGTTCGCAAGCCTTCTTAAAAACTGCGATGGCCTTATCTCCCTCTCCTTGGTTTGAGTAAGCTGCTCCGAGCCGCTTGTAGATCATATAAGGCTGAAGCTGAGACAAGAGATCTGATGTGTCCTGAGATCGTTTGGAAAGCAATCCAAGTGCTTTCTCCAAATATTGAATGGCTTGGACGTAATCCCCCTTAAAGTAGTAGGTGAAACCGAGATTACTCAAGGCCTTTGGATTCTCTGGTTCTACGTCCAGCACTTTAAGGAAACCTTGAACCGCCTCATCGTATTTCCCCCGGCCCATCTGCACCACGGACAAATTAAGGATCAATTCATAATCCTGAGGATCAAGGACCAGTGCCCGGCGCCAATAATCGTAAGCCGCCTCGATGTTTTGTTCCCGAAAACAAACACCCCCCATGAGTTTCATGCTAGCAGCTTTGAAAAGTTTTTCCTTCGGATGGCTCAAACG
>JAMWDC010000074.1:2093-8351 GCA_023819025.1 Candidatus Omnitrophota bacterium
ACGGGATATCGCCTTGGTCAACGCTTGGCGGGCGTCTTCGTATTTTCCAAGTCTCCACGAGACAACGCCGATATCGTAGTAAAGTTTCGCAAGTTTCTGATTCAGCTTTTCGGCAGCCTGAAAGGTCCGCAGAGCCTCCTCGTCCTGCCCCAACCTCAAGTAAAAATGCCCAAGGGCATAATAGAATTCAAAAGGCTGGTCATATTGAATAAAAACAAGGTAGGATGACAAAAGTCTTTCGATCGTTTCGGAATCGAGGGCATTAATCCCCTTCGCGAAATCCATATCTCGGGTCAATAAGATAATGTCACGGTTCGCCTTGGTGAATGTGGAAGGAATCTGTTTGCCGACATAGGGAAACATAATCGTGTTTGGATCACCGGTATGGATCGCGCCAAATAAATGGCCTAATTCGTGCACGAGTATCGTTTCTTCCTGGATTTTATAGAGATCTGTTTCAGGATAACGGAGAACCAGATAGCCCGAAAAAGGCTGGGTCCGACCCAAGACATCAAAATCATTTTTATTCGGGGTGAATACTTCTTGGGTTAAACGGCTTAAACCGATCACGAGATCGACATTCTTTAACGGAAATCTCCGCATTAAATCTACCAACAGATGATCCGTGCTTTGTTGTCCATCCGGAATCGACCAGTCCCAATAACGGCTGACGACAAAACGGAGTCCGAATTCCGTTTCGAATATTTTTGAGGCATACGCAAGACGGCGTTCAAATTTCGGTTTCCAATCGGAAACGGACTTAAAATCCTTAGTTACTGCAACGCCGACACGGAGGATTCTTGGGGGCGGGGCGGCATCGGCGACTTGTCCCCAAAGGGGAAAATGAAGACTCGGGATAAGAATGAGGACTATGGTTCTTAAAAAAACCACAAGGTGTTCAAATCTTTCTGGGATTTCATACCCTGACGGCGGCGAAGATCGATTGGGCCTCGCTTTCTTTTTCCCTAGCCTCGTCGTCTTTGCCGAGTGCGTATAAATTGTAGGCGCAATTTTTTAGTACAATGCCCAACTCCGGAGAATTCTTATCAAGATTTTTCTTCAAAATCACAAGGGCTTTTTCATAAACACCCTCGGCCTCGGAAAACTTGCTTTGAAGATAATAGACACGCGCTAAATTATGGAGCAAAATACCGACCTCGTAGTGATCCGGGCCCAAGGCTTTTCGGGATATCTTTAAAGCCCTTTGATAGAATTTTTCGGCGGCGTCATAGATCCCCCGATCGCGGTAAATTTCCGCAAGAAGAGATAAGGCCTGCGACATTTCCGAAGGGAAAAAGTCGGACCTTCCCTCACAAAGGGCCACAACTCGCTTCCCGAGGGTTTCTGCTTGGCTCAGATCTTTCTGAAAACGGTAGAGCCTTGCCAGACAGTTCATCGTTCTCAGCGAGTTGACATAATCGGGGCCCCATGCCTTCTCCCAAATTTCCAAGGCCCGCTTGTAATTTGAAATAGCCTCCGGGTACTGCGCAAGCGAATCTTGAAATTGTGCCAGGTTATAAAGGGATTGGGCAGTGTCCGGATGATCGGCTCCGAGAGTTTTTCCCCGAATCTCTAAGGCCTTTCGATACCCGGACTCAGCCCCTTGGCCGCCTTGAAACACTTCAGCCACTAACGCCAAATTATTCAGGCTTTGTGCAACGTCTGGATGATCGGGGCCTAAAACCTTCTCCCGAATTTCTAACGCTCGTTTGAAGAGTGCCTGAGCATCCTCATATTCGCCCACCGAAAAATGGACCAGTCCAAGGTTATTCAGGGATTGAGCGACATCGGCATGCGACGGACCCAGTTTCTTGCCGCGAATGGCCAGTACTTTTTTATGAAGGTTTTTAGCTTCAGAATATTTGCCGGCACCGTGATATACTAGAGCTAAGTTATTGAGATCCCGCAAGATATTGGGATGATCCTTCTCAAAAATTTTTCGATCGATCTCCAGTACACGTTGATAAAGGGCCTCCGCTTGTTGGTATCGCCCCTGTTCGCGATAGATCCCCGCTAAATTATTCATCGTGGTGGCCAGTTCAGGATCATCTGGCGATAGGGCCTTCTTCTGAATCTCCAAGGCCCGTTGATATAAAGCCTCCACCCCAAGAAATTTCCCTTGATCACTATAAAGTCCAGCCAGGTTATTGAGATCACTGGCAACATGAGAGTGATTCACTCCCAACGTCTTCTCGTCAATTTCTAACGCCCTCTTTAGTAACGGCTCTGCATCCGCATACCGGCCTTCCTTCCTATAAACTTCTGCGAGGTTATTCAGCGAGGTTGCCAGGTCCGGATGCGCCAAACCCAGATGTTTTTCGTCAATTTTGAGCGCTCGGAGGAAAAGCGACTCGGCCTCTTTGAATCGTCCCTGGACGTCGTAGAGGAGGGCCAGGTTATTCAGCGACTCGGAAACATCCGGATGTTCGGAACCTAATATTTCCTCTCGCATCGCTAACGCTTTTTTATTACACGTCTCGGCCGAACCATAATCGCCTTTGGAGAAATACATGAAGGCCAGCCGATGGAGGGATTGTGCAACATTGATATGCTTGGAACCGAATTCCTTTTGGGCGGCCTCCAATGCCTGTTCGGCGACTTGAACGGCATGGATGTAGTCCCGTTTCTGATAAAGATCTTCCAATCGGGTATTTAACTGCTCCCAGGTCTCCGCTTGAGCAAACACACCACCCGCCTGAAGGAGAATGACTACAAAAAAGAGGATTTTCCCTATCAATCGATACAAGAAGCCACCGGATTGGCAGTTGGAAATGTTGGAATCATCAGACCGTTCCTTAAAATGTCTGATGGCCAACTTGGATCCCAAGGATCTCAGGATCCGTCTCAATTTTTTCAACATGACCTTCGATCTTGCCGTTGTCTTATGCAACCAAGCTAAAGAAATTCGATTTGATGATTGACAAGTTCGACTCCATGGACCTGTTCCATCAAAGACAAAACACTATCCAGACAGCTGTTCACGTAACTCTTGTCGCTTCCGATCATGCAAATACCAAAAACGGACGTCTGCCACTTGTCCATCCCAGACAGCTCGGCAACCGAAACATTAAACCGCGAACGGATTTTATCCTTCAGACTTTTGAGGACGCTGCGTTTGGACTTCAACGAACCAGAAGCTGGAATGAACAAATCGACTGTAAGAACACCCAGATGTACTGTAGTTTCTGACATTGGCCTGAGCAAGCCACCCTGTGGCTTCATTCCATAATCGTTGAACAGATTTTGTGGGCTTATTTTATAAGAAAACGCCGCCCAAATAAACAAAGAACCCATAGAAAGGCGCCCAGACCGTTGCGGCAGGGATAAATCTGTCTCGCTTTCATACGATTGGCCTTATCTCAACCCAAGGACGCTAAAATCCATGCCGTTAATTTCCGGGGCTGAATTATGATGAACTCATGCTATACTTACGACCTCGGAAAAACAAATTGAGCGCTTGGAAGGCCAGTGTTATCTTCCGCAACTTTTCTAACACCCCATGGAAAAGAAAAATATTGCACGACTGATTATTCTCATTGCTATCGGATTCCTGGGGGGCTGCTGTTTCCTTTTTGGAAAATGGATTCAGGGCCCCGAGGTCAAGCTGAAAGACGGCTATTACATTCAGCGGAAACTTCGTTTTCATTTCAAAATTCCTGACGGATGGATTCTTCTCAAAACGCCTGACAAAAAAATGGCCAAACATATCCTGCGGCTGGACGGTTACCATGAAATGCCGGATACAAGCGCTTATCTTCCCACCCTGGCTATTGATTACGAAACAGTCCCCCAAGAAAGCAAGTATCTCATCCGTTTACGCATGAATGAAGATATTGCTTCGATCCAGGCCGATCGGGAGCACTATGCGGGTCAAAAAATCAAAGCCAACGATATCCGTAATCATCCGAAATTTGCGTTTCAGGGACGACTCGTGTATTCGTATATCGGATTTCACAAAAACCAGATTCAAATCACGGAAAAGAGGTATTTAATAAAAAATAAAGTTCTAATAAAATTGACCCTTGGAGATTTTGAAAGTAAAGTTAACAACCGAGTGCTGGAAGAAATCCTGGCATCTATGAGTTTTGATTGAACCGTTGCCGTATTACAAGGGTCCCCCCCCTTCGCCTGTAGACCTTCCAGTATGCGATCCCTTTTCGACCGGTGGTTCCGTATTTTGTACGGAAATGGCTTCTCCTTCTGAATAAATACGAATCGGGTCTTGAATCATACCGCTGCGATATTCGCTCTCAAACCAAGGGCTGCCGCTTAAATAATAAAATCTTTCAGCCCCTTCTCGAAGCCCTTCGATAAATTCACTATGAGTCCACAGCTCATTGCTTTCGTAATAGGTTTTCAGGGAACCGTGAAATTGACCTCCTTTAAAATTGATCTCGGTCCACAACCGACCGCTTTCATAATAAAGCCGGACGATACCTTCCAGTTGACCATTGACGAAACCCCATTCTGAACTTAACGTCCCGTTGCGCGTAAATGTTTTGGCGATGTTCTGCTGTTTTCCTTCCTCATAACTCCAGGATCTAATCAATTCGCCGGTCTCTGAATAGGCCTTGAAAACCCCGCCCTCCTGACTCTCTCGAGGCTGGACCACTTGAACGGGCTCCCCATTTTCAGAATAGGCCTGTACCGTACCTGTAAGTTTCCCGGCCGTAAAAAACATCTCAATCCACAGGGCGCCATTATTGTAGTAATACCGGGCCGGCCCATCCTCAAGACCCTTCTTATATTCACAGGACGTCCATAAACTGCCATCCGGGCGGTAGGTCAAAACAGTCCCATGTATCAAATGATCTTTAAACCCGATGGATTTCCACAAGGCACCGTTCCCGTAATAGAAACGCGCTTCTTTATCCGGTTGCCCATCCTTAAAATTCCATTCCGAGCTGATCCGACCATCCTGATAATAGGTTTTCAACTCTTCAATCCGATGGATATCTTTGGAGGATTTCTTCATCGCTGGTTTTTTATCCGAGCGCATTCCGGTAGGGCCACGCGATCCCTTTGGTGCGTGAACGTTGCCGCCGGGTTCGGCTGTTTGCGTAACTTCCTCTAAAACATCCGAACCCACAGAAAAAATCCCAAAGAGCCCGTGAATGGATGGGAGGCCAAATAAGAGGAGGGCAATGAAGGCAAAACCGATTGCGATAACTATCATAAAGTTTCGCATAACAAAAACTCGTCAGTATCCGTGGCCTACATGATCGAAACGAAGCCAGGTTCTTTCGGTCCTTGGCACTCGCGGCATCCCGTCCAGTCAAAAAGATCGTCCCCTGCGGGCTTCAAACCCGGATCCAGCCGATCCAGTCCCGAAATCCCAAGTCCGATCAGACGGATAGGTTTGGTACCTGCCAAGGTTTTGGTTTCCAACAAGTGCGATGCCACGTTATAAATTTCATCGGCATCCAAAGGCCGATGACTTAGTGTGTGAGAACGCGTAATCAATTCGAAATCATGGTATTTGACTTTTAAGACAACAGTTCGTCCCATCCTGCCACTTTCTTTTAGGGCCGAGAAAACATTTTCGGCAAAACCTTTGAGTTTAGACTTCATCCAAGGAATGTCGGTTGAATCTTTGGCAAAGGTTTCTTCCGTACTATATTGCTTTGGCTCAGTCTCGGGTTGCACCTCACTCATATCGATCCCTTGAGCCCTTTCGGCCAGAAAAAGTCCTGTCTTTCCGAATTTTGCCTGCAATACATTCGCGGGAACATCTGCCAGATCGCCGCAGGTAAAAATTCTAAGTTCCGCAAGCGCTTTTTCGGTAACGGGACCCACACCAGGAATTTTTCTCACCGGCAAATCCTTAAGAAAATTCTGGACTTCTTTGGGATGGATTACGGTCAAACCGTTTGGCTTTTGAAAATCGGAGGCAATCTTGGCAAGAAAAAGATTCGGTGCCACACCCGCTGAGGCTGTCAGCTTAGTCACAGCATAAATCGTCTGTTTTATCAAGGAAGCGATCATCACAGGGTCCTCGATCCCCAACCGATGATGCGTGACATCCAGGTAGGCTTCGTCTAAAGATACCGCCTCCACAAGCGGGGTATGTTGCTTCAAAATGGACATGACCGTTCGGGAAACGGCTTCGTATTTTTCAAAATCGGGGCGAAGGAAAGTAGCCTGAGGACAAAGGCGGCAGGCATGGGACGCAGGCATCGCTGACCGAATCCCGAAAGCCCTTGCTTCATAAGAGGCCGTACTCACAACGCCGCGTCCATACGGATCTCCCCCAACAAT
>JAMWDC010000075.1 GCA_023819025.1 Candidatus Omnitrophota bacterium
TTGACTTCGCCTCGGTAAAAATTTATCGTGATATCCAAAAGTTTGCCCCATAGCAAAACAACAATTATGAAGTCAATAAAACTACCCGTTTCCGTTCCGCCTCCCCTGCCCTTGGCTCGGAACCGAAAGGCACAAAAACGAAAGCCAAGGAATTCTTCCAAGAAAATCTTTGGGATTCGTTTTCAAAATCCCGAGCTCCTTCTGGCAAGTTTGGCCCATCCCTCTTACCGCAATGAAAGGCCGGAATTGAAACTGGAAGATTTTGACCGCCTCGAATTTTTCGGCGACACCATTTTAAACTTTGTCATTTGCCGGGAACTCTATCGCAAATACCCTCAGGCCAATGAAGGATTTCTGAGCCGCCTTCGCTCAATCCTCGTTTCCCGAAAGATCCTTTCCAGGGTCGCCACCGAGATCCATCTTCTCCGGCACCTGAAACTCGGAAAGAGCCTGAAATGCAATTTTAAGTTCGCAAAAGCTAAAATCCTATCGGATTCCCTGGAAGCCCTCTTCGCCGCTCTTTATTGGGACCAGGGACCTGCTTGTGTCGAACGGTTTACCCTCAAGCACTTTGCCGACTATTTGGATGCGAAGCGTTTGCTCCGTCTAGACCCGAATCCTAAAAGCACCCTGCAGGAGCTATGTCAAAGAGAATGGCAGGCGATTCCGACATATACCCATCAACTCACCCCGCACGGAATCAAAACAGAAGTCGCTATTCAGCGATATCAAAAGGCCTGTGCTTACGGAAGAACCCGTCAAGAGGCAGAAGAAAAATCCGCAAGACTGCTGATTCGGAAAATTCGTCAATTATTCGAGCGTCGGTCAAAAAGGTATTCCTCCGGCATAAAATTGCGCAGAATTTTCTGAGTTTCCCTCTTGTGAAGCTCATCCACCAGTTCCGGAACCAAAGCCGGATCAGGTTTCAGTTCGGGTCCGGTGATGGGGCCTGAAAGAAGCAACGGAATGGGTCCTAGCTGTCTTTCGGACGCCTCAGTACCAGCATCCAAAACCGTTCCCAGGACTTCACGGGTCAAGGCCGGCGAGAGAAAAACATTCAAACGATAATTTAAAACTCCGTCCAGCAAAAATTCACCGCTCGCTTCGGTCGAAACATCCCGTGAAATTAAAATCAATTTATCCATTACAATTTTCTTATCTTTCAAAACCAACAAAGCCCGCAGATCATCAAAGGAAGTCGTTCCTGTCGCAAAAGAACTGAGCTGGTTTAATTTGTCAATTCGGGACATGCCGCCAATTAAATCAAAAGTATGAAATTCGCCGTTTGTGATCAATAAAGACCCATCCCCCCGTGCATTTTGGATCCAATCCACATTCGGTTGTCCAGTCCCCTGGAACTGCGCATTCAAGAACAGATTGCCGTCCACCAGCTTTTTGTCCTGACCGCCCCGTCCTAAGAAACGGGCCAAGCTCAGGCGGTTGATTTGGGTGTCCACCCACCAGATGGGGACTTCCGATGTCTGGTCGATCCCTGCCTGAAATTGGGCCTCCCCTCCATAGGCCTGGAACCGGACCCCTTGAATCTGCCACTTCTTGTCTTTGTAACGGGCACCTGCCGTTAATGACTCGAGGGCTTCGCCAGGAGGGAAGAGATTCTGGACCCATAGCTGAACCTTTTCGAAACCAGCTTTAAACTCCGCCGGGAAATTTTTCCCCAAGAATCGGTTCATAGAATTCATAACGCTCACTGGCTCGAGATGCGAAGATGTGACTTTTGCCTGGAAATCGGGACTCGTGGCCATATTGTAGGCCATCCATTCGGCGGCCACCACCGAAGCTCCCAACTCAAACTCCAACTTCCTCATTTCAATTGCCAACGGTCCATAATCCAAAAGGACGTGAAGTTTCTCAATCCCTGATCCCTCCTGCGGCAAAATCTTCCCGTTTTCGATCGTAAGGTTTAACATCGACTTGAATCCCGTCAGTTTCTGAAAGTTCCCGTTCACATTGGCAAATACCTTCCTCTCGCCTTCAAGACGATAATCGCGGAAAAAGGGAGTCACAAACTGCAAGCCGTTCATGGGAAACTTGTTGGTGATAAAGTTCACTCCGCCCATTCCTGTCTTTAAGTTTAAATCGGTCAAGGAACCCTTGAAGGTCACGTCCGATAAGCGCAGGCAAAAATCGCCGGATAACACTTCCCCGTCCTTCAGAAGATAATCGAAATTCAAATACCTCGGGAGATCCTTGGGTTTTGAAAAAAATCGGCTGTAGGTCAAAAGGGCGGGCGTGATGTCACATTTGCTATGGATCAAAAGATGGTCCAAGGTACCCTGAAGCGACATCTCAAAATCGCTTTGACCTGAGAAACCAAGATTCACCGGCAGGGCATCCTTAAACGGGATGAGGTACTGAGGAACGCTTTCCAGCTGGATCCCCAATGCATTAACGCGGACGTCTTGCAACTCATGAGTCCCGAGAAAAAAACGGCCGCTCGCTTCAACGTTTCCCAAAGGGGTCGTCACAACACTTGACATCAAATGGATTTCATCCCGTGCCGGATTCCAGCCTGCTTTCCATGCGAGGTCCGCCTTCATCTCCGGGGCGGTTAAAAAAGCGGCTTCTTCCTGCATCTGGTAAATAAATCCCCCAAGGGACGCGTTGCCTTCAAAAATCATCTGCGGCTCGCCTTTGGCCTTGTGAATCTTCAGTTCGCCTGAAAATTCGCCTTGATTTATTTTCATGGGCAGATCCGATTTGTTTTGGCCCCAGTACTTTTCGAGGTCCACGCGATTCAGCTGAAACTTCCCATCGCACGCAGCAAAATCCCAGTCCCACTGTTTCCAATTGTTCATCAGGATCATTCCCTCGCCGGAAAACGCCTTAGTGGTGTCGGCTGTATCGGCAAACAACTTGAATTTCATGGGCCTCCGGGTCCCGATCGAATGGATTTCCATCGAGACATTTTCCAGTTGAACCTGTTTTACGGGCGAGACCTTTGGGAACTCAAAAAAAACTTTGCCCTCGTTCATTTCAATGAGGGAAACATCAAACCGGCCAAATAGAAGAGGAAGGGTGGCAAAGACAATTTTTGTCTTTTTGGCACTCACACCAATCCGGGGAGGCCCTTTCAAAACTAGTTTTGAGGTTTCGAATTCGGCTGCAAGAAATGGGAAACGCGACAGTCGAAATCCCTCAAATGAAACCGTTCCATCCGTAATTTTTTCGAGGTGGGCTATCAAATCTTTCCGGAGAAGATCCGGCTCGATCCTTGAAAGCTGCAGACTCAACAAGCTGCAAAGGAGGACAAGACCTATGGCAAAAATGAGCGCAATTAAACGTTGAAGGCCGCTCAATGTTTCATCCCGAGATGAAAGGGTTAATAGGAACTCGACACTCCCGTAGTTCCCAAGGGTTGGTATGAATAATCCTCGAGGAATGACGCACAACCGGTGAGCATCGTCACAAGTCCGATCAATAGGAGTGCAAAAAAAGCCTGTTTCATCACCGCTTCGTGTATTGAAAACTTCTGCGGGCACCTTTGCGGCCGAATTTTTTCCGCTCCTTTTCGCGCGGGTCTCTCGTTAAAAAACCGCCCTGACGCAAAACGGGGCGCAATGCCTCATCAAATTCTACTAAGGCCCGCGCAATACCCAACCGGATAGCCCCCGCTTGTCCCGCCAATCCGCCGCCATGCACTTTAGCACGAACCCGAAATTGTTCGGTGAGACGCGTGGCTTTAAACGGCTGCTCCACCAGCATTTTAAGATTCTGACGCTGCAGATATTCATCTAACGTCCGACCATTCACCGTAAAACCCGTTTGTCCGTGAAAAAGCCAAATACGCGCAATCGAACTCTTTCTTCTTCCGGTCGCATAAAAAGACTTCGCAGTCATCACATCACACCTCGATAGGAATGGGCTTTTGGGCCTGATGTAAATGTTTGTCGTCCGCATAGACGCGCAAACGTCTCAACATTTCACGGCCTAATTTATTTTTCGGAAGCATCCGCGAAACGGCCCGAATGATAATTTCTTCAGGCTTCTCGTCCATGAGTTCTTCAAAAGTATACGTCTTCAATCCACCGGGATATCCGGAATAATGTTTATAAATCTTTTGTCTCCTCTTCTGACCTGTAACGTAAATATTCCGGGCATTAATGACCACCACCTGATCGCCAGACATTTGATCCGGCGCGAAATAAACCTTCCGCTTTCCGATCAAAAGGGTTGCAATCCGAGTAGCGAGTCGTCCAAGGGTCTTTCCCGAGGCATTGACAAGATAAGTCTTCCTGGAAAAGTCCTTCTCTTCGGGCCGATATGTTTTCATAAGATTTTATCCAAAAAAGATTTATAAAAAGAGGCGTGAGTATAACAAAAAGACAGAACCCTGTCAAAACGTTTCCCCCTAAAAAGCCGAAAAATATCTGCAACGTCAAATTATTCAATAAGATACACTCAAAAGAGTCAGCCCGCAAGCAGGTGCTGTTGAAGGCGCCGACCGACGATCCCGTTTTTTGAGGATCACTTGTAACTGGTTCACGGTAAGCCTTCCCCGGCCTAACTCAATCAGGGCACCGACCAAATTTCTGGCCATGTGATAAAGAAATCCTTCCGCTTCGATTTGAAAGAGGATCAAAAACCCTCGCTTTATGATCCGAAAACTTTTAATGTTTCGGACCCTGTCTTTGGCCGATCCATGGGCGGCACAGAAAGAACTAAAATCATGGCGTCCTGTCAATAATTTGGCGCCTTGCCGCATACGGCTTAAACTGAGGCGATAAGGAATATGACAAGCCTGGTGGGCGTGCAAGGGTGAGCGGACTGGATGATTCCAAACTCGGTACTCATAAATTTTTGACCGGACCTGATAACGGGAATGGAAATCGGCTGGGACCTCGGCCACTTCCTTAACCGCCACGTCCACCGGCAAAAGCGCATTCAATCCTTTCTGAATCTGTCCGATACTGCGCGGGCTCGGTGTCAGAAAATTTACGACTTGATAGTCCGCGTGAACCCCCGTATCCGTACGGCTGCTGGCAGCAGAAATCTTGGTCTTTCGGTCGAAAAACCGGGTCAAGGCATTTTCCAAGATTTCCTGCACCGTTCGGCGTCTGGGCTGCCGTTGAAATCCAAAAAAACGGGATCCGTCATACTCAAGAACAAGTTTGATATTGCGCATGTCAAATTTGCGTAGCGTCCTTCGGTGATGAAGGGATTTTACTCAATCGCATCTTGTAACCATCTCTCTCGGGCTGAGCAGTCTTCACTACGATGAACCCACGTATTGCAGTATCAAAAGTAAATTTGCAGCGGTCATTGAAATTAATGCTTTTTACCCCTCCTTAGGATCCTGCCATAAGAGAACACAAGCAACCAAAGGATGAGGCTCCAATACGTTATCATAAAGATCCAGCCTGATAGCTTCACTTGCTTACTCCCCTTGTCAAAAGACGGAAAAAATAACTCATTAACCTACTCTACGGACATCGCGACCATCCAAAGAAAATAAATTACAGATAGATGATATCCCCTTCATGATAAAGCGATAGAAATAGCAGCAGGTAATCCCGGAGATGACGTGTTAAGAGGAAGTTTTGTCGGATATGCTCGCGACCATTTTCACCAAGTTTTCGCGCATATTCGGGATTTTGAAGTAGCTGCTTAATCGAATGAGCGGCCCCTTCAATACTATGACAAAGCAACCCCGAATATTTGTGGGTCACCTGAAGCGTAATACCGCCGACCGCCGATGCGACCAACGGTTTGGCCTTCCATAAGGCTTCAGCTACGGTCAGACCAAAACCTTCTTTAATTGATTTCTGAATGATGACGCTCGAAACCGTTTGTAAGGCATTAATTTCAATGTCGCTGCCGGATGGAATAGCAAGAACATGAATGTCCGGATCTTCGATTGCCTTCTCCCGGACTCTGGCCAGCACCTCGGTTGACTCAGGATCATCCGAGGCTTCGCCACCCGCTAAAACAAGCTGGCAGTCGACGTGCCGCTTGACAATTTTAAAGGCCTCAATCACTCCTAAAGGATCCTTCAAATAATCAAACCGGGAGATCTGGGTAATCATGGGTTTGTCCAAATCAAGATGAAATCTTTCCAAAACCGTACGAATCGTATCTTCTGTCAAATTCCGGTTTTTGTCACTCAAAGGATCGATGGATGGTGAAATCAAAAATTGCCGAACAAGAAGCTCCTGGCTAAAAGCCGGGGCAGAGAAAACCGCGGCGTCGTAACGATCGATAAAAGGCCGCAGAAAATTCCATAATTTTTGATCCGGATTTGAAACATCAATGTGGCAGCGCCAAATCCATTTGGCATCCATATTCCCTTTATGATTGATCAAGGTAATCGGCTGAGGATCGTGGATAAACATGACATTGCCTGTTAGTTCCATAGTTTTTCGATTTTCCTCGCCTGTTTCAAGAAAAACCGAAAAGTCTTCCGGAGTAAAACTCTCTACCCTGCCGTGTAAGGCATTATGAAATTTTTTTGTGACCTTAAAAAACCTCTCCCCACCTTTAATCACATCCCATTTGGCATGAACCCCTAATTCCTTCAGCAAGGGTACCATCCGGTTTAAAATCTCGGCAACGCCTCCGCCTACGGCGGTAGAATTAATATTCTGGATCGACAAACCTTTGACCTTCTCAGCCAGAAGATAGAGCTCTTCAACAACTTGGGGGCCAACAATCGGCTCATAATCTTTTAGCCGGTGCATTCGATCTCCTTGATTCGCAAATCGATCAGTTGAATCATTTTTGTTCGAAGTCCTTCCATCGTATTTGTATAAGGATCAAGTTTGGCAATCTTCTCGGCTAATTGCCGTTCCCCTAACGACATCTCAACCCAGTGCGAAAAATCATTGATTCCTTTCTCCAGCCTGAGTCGGGCCTCAAACGTATGAAAATAGATCGAGTGGATCGTAATCTTTTTTAAAACGGCTGTGAATTCCCGAAGATCGTAAACGACATAAGGGGTGGGCAAGACAAAACTGATGGATTTAACGAAATGGAATTCTTCCCCTTCGTTGACCTCCCTTAGCTTTTTCCGGTTCTTCTCGAGATAATTTGATAAAACGGTTACGATTTCTTCGCGCAGGGCACGAATGCTTGTAAAATCACAAAGATTAATGCTCGCAATCTTTTCACCCAAGCTTCGCTCCTGTAAAATTTCGGTGATCCAATAGGCGAAATCGTTGGGGGCCTCCGGCATCTGATACTGATGCTGCTGCAGGTAGTGATGCGTATGATGATAGATCACGGACCCCGGAACCTTTTTTAAATGTTCGACAAACTCAAAAAGGTTCCTGGCCCTAAGCCCGGTCAGTTCCCTGAGATGGACCCGTGTTGAGAACCGGAAAGGCTCAGATGCCCGTGTGAGTCCGAGTTCTGACATGCAAAGTTTCCTTCTCTTTCATTTTGATGAGGCGTCTCAGAAACTCAAAAGCGTCGTTTGGTGACAAAAGATAATAGCGTGCAGCCGTTTCTTCCCTAGGATCATTGACAACTTTGATGGTTATGCCGCGATGCTTCAAAGCCCTGAAGGCATCCTCATCCGTCAAGTCATCTCCAATATAGATCGGTAAAGCTCGCTCGCCGATATGAGCGATAATCCGCCCAAAAAGCCACGTCACGGTATGTCCTTTATTCCACGCCACGGGCGGACGTATTTCCCACACCTTTTTACCTTCGGTTAGTCCAACTTGAGATTGACCAAGGTAGCCCCCGATTTCCTTAAGCAGAATCATCTTTGCCAATTCGATCTTCTTCTCCGGGACCTGTCGGTAGTGCACGCTGACACTAAACGTCTTGCCCTCAATGAGTATTTCGGGGAGGAACGTATAAGCCCGCTTGAGACGATCAACAAGTTTTCTAACGAACGCCTCGAATTCAACAGCCGCGGGGTGGATGTGTTTGATTTGAGGGTCTTCGAGTTCCAGACCGTGGTTACCTGCATAAACAATCTCGGGAATACCTACACATTTTTTTACATCCTTTAATTCCCTCCCACTGATCACGACGACCTTGATATCTGTCTGTTTAGATAATTTCTCAATAATTGTTTTTTTGCGCGCCGTCAATTTCGCCATGTCCGGCCGAGGCATCATCGGTACCAATGTCCCATCATAGTCTAAAAAAAGAACGAGGTAGCGATCTTTGATGCGTCGATAAACTTCCTCCCATGTGGCAAATAAATGCTTCATACTCTCTCTTTAAAACGATTTT
>JAMWDC010000076.1 GCA_023819025.1 Candidatus Omnitrophota bacterium
AGGCCTTGCCCGTTGACGTGGTGGTGGTCCACCACCACCGCGTCTACGCCCTCCGCGCGCAGTTCGTCCAGCGCCGCGTGCGCGGTGATGCCGTTGTCCAACGTGACCAAAAGCCGCGGGCGGAGCGCCTTCACCCGCCGCAACCCCTCCGCCCCCAACCCGTAACCTCCGCCGGTCCGCTCCGGCACCAGCGCGTGAACCTCGTGCTGGGCTTGTATCAGAACTTTTGCCCACTTTTCGATTTGATCGCTGACGCCGTCCGCATATCCGGCTCGGGCTGAGATGATACCGATCTTGAGTGGACGGCCGTAGTAGCTGGCCAACCTCTGAAGGTCATCCAGTTGTTCATAGGATATCTCTGATTCGGATGCCGGGGCGGTTGTTCGGACTTCGGAACGAAAAGGAGGAAGGAAAGAGGCAGCCTGAATTTCTGATCGCACTTCGGAGCGGGACAGCGTCGCAATCCGATCCGCCATCGGTTGATAAAATGCTGGATTGGCCTGGAACATTTCAACAGCTTGATGAAACACAATTAAAACTTGCTGGGATGTGTCCGAAAGATCTTCGCCGGATAAGGCATCTCTGACATCACTCACCGACCAATATAACTTTAAATCAATTCTCCTTGAACCCCATCCTTTTGCAATTGTTTCCAGGTTGAGTTTAAACTGGCGGCTCTCATTTTGAAGTTTTTCCAATGCCGAAACGAGTGAGCGAAATGAATCTTCTTCTTGATTGCCGGCAGCGGTCTGGGCGAGCTTCATCAAATGCTGATAAGCAGTCGTGAGGCGCTCTGGAACTTGTTTGATCCTTTCCAAATTTTGCTGCACAAAAATCGGATTGTAGTCATGGTCGATGGAGCCCTTGAGACCTTCATTCAAATTGCGTATTTGAGCGATGTGCCCCGACACGAATCCATAGGAAGGAGTTCCGGAACCGAGGCCTTCTTCACCTTTCCGCGCCTCGGAGCGGGGGGATGGAAGTTTCTTTTCGATGAGTCCCAATGTTTCAAGGACGCGAATAGCATTGTCGACACGCCGCTTAAGTGAATCGAGAATTGGAACCGGCACCTCGCTGGGTTTGCCGTCGTTTTGCACGGAAACGGCCAGCATCCTGCCGAGCGTCTGCTCAAGGTCAAGTAACCGAGGAGATAAAGAACGTAATACCCTTCTTAGCTGCCGGATCCGATCACGGCCAAGGCGCCGCGAAAGACCTTGAGCCATTAATTCCCGTAATGGATCCGTCAACGTACCGACCTTGGCAAGGAGACTTTCCGCTTCCTGCACAATATCCCGATCCCGCGCTTCGGAACGGGCGGCAATAAAGGAATCGATTGTTTTCACAGCCTGTTCGGCTTCCAATAAGTAGGCACGCGAATTTGGAGAGATCGCAGCCGGGGCTCTTTTAATTCTCGCCATGTCTGCCTGAATCGCATCGCGGACTTTCTCCTCGTACGCTTCCATTCTCAAAAGGGCATCAATGACAGCAGTCCGTTGGCGGTATGAAACTTCGTGCCGACCCGTTCGCCCCAGGATGGAGAGAAGGTCATCCACAAGGCCCGGGATCTTTTTGGCTGGTGGACCGATTTCACCAAACGCTTGACTCGAGGCGGTTTGAACCTCGCGGCGTTCATCCTGTAACGACTCACGTAATGCAGGAATAACTTTTCCAGTGACGGGGCCAATCTTACCCAAAGCCCTGGCAGCCGCTGAGCTGATGCGGCCGCTAACGGCTTTCGGTAACTCACGATAGGGATTCCTGAGTATCTCAATCAATCTTCGCGCAACAATCTTTCGATCGCCATCTCTCACAGCTTTCGGTACGCTCGTCACCATGTCTCCCAAGGCTTCAACGCATGCCGCCGATAGGGGCACCCCTCGCAGGGCCATATCCTCACGGGTGACATTCAGGAGCAGGCGAACATATTCGGTTTTGTCTCTTATTTTAAGTCGATCCAGCAGAGGATTGAGCATTTCTACCATGTGCCGCCGGATGGCTGTTCGATTGTGGGTTGCGGGTTTTTGTTGCCTGATCTCCGCAATCACCATCGGCAACGCTATTTTGAGGACCGCGGAATCGAATTCATCGAGAAAACTCTCCGGATATTGAACTTTCTCCTCGCCCTTTCTTTTCAGGATCTCGATAAATTTCTGAGCCTTAGCGGCTCGTATCCGCGCTTCGGCGCGAGCATGGGCGGCCGCTTGATCCTGCGCTTTCTCCGTGACCTCAATATCCGCGCTGTAATCTGGACTCCCAACCCACCATTCCAGTGCTGTGGCGCGGGGATCCAAACTCCCCGTGGCCTGCCAGGTGATCGATGTGGGTTGATTCATAAGCTGCAGGATATTGTCCGGAGTCAGGCGATTTTCGTTTTTAAGAAGCCTTAAACCTTTGACGCATTGATCTATTTTCCCAAGCCATTCCTTTTTGAGCGCTTCCACCCGCGACGGATCGGAAAATTTCAAAAGGGCTTGATCGATGAAGCGGGTATACTGTTGGGCTGTGGAGGTTTTTTCTCTGGCCACAAGATCCCGGATCACTTGGTCGCGCCAGTGTTTAAAAAGACCTGCGGTCGAAGGCGGAAAATCGAAGGTCGAAGAACCAACATTGACAGGCTAGATTGCTCCAGATGTTTGTGTGTGTCTTTCCTTCCGCCATCTGCCATCCATCTTCCATTTTCCAGCTTCCGGCTTTTTTCTTTCCACCTTCCATCTTCCGCCTTCCACCTTCTCAAACAGCCTGTCCACCGTGGCCCTCATAAAGGCATCGTAAAGACGGATCCGACCATTTCTGACCTCGAAATAATCTTTCCAGGAAACTTCACCCCGCATGTAATCGAAATAACGAGTCTGGCGTGGGACCTTCCGCATGGCCGGTGCAATGAGGGCGTAGGCAATCCCATTTTCTTTGAAAATTTTCCGTAACCCCTGGGTATGAAAACCACCCGCCACGAGAATGGCCGTATTCTCTTTCATTAATCGCGTGATATTCTTATAAAAGGCGTGGTCCCGTTGTTCGGCAATCTGGTAAAAATGAATAAAAGTCGATATTCGGTTTGACGAAAACAAATGGTGGATACGGCCTTGTAACGCGGCCTCTTCGCCCTTTTGGAGCCTGGATCCCAGATCTTGGATCTCTTCTTTTATTTCATCTATTTCATCCCATTCGTCCCGGCTTAATTCCAGTTTCACAAGTTTTGCCAGCAATCGATATTCGCGGCTCAGCCGATCCAACCGGCGTTCGGAATCGTTGCGGTAAAGTTGCTTCTTGAGTTCCGTCACATACGTGTCGAGCTCGCGTAGAAAGACCGGCCCTTTCATCCTGTTTAGCAAATCGTAGTGATCAATCAAGGGGTGCAGCTCACGGAAAATGTCCGGTAGGGCTGAGGTCTCCTCGGGGCCCGTTTCACCTTCTTGAGTTTGAGCCGCCATCCGCATTGCTGATTCATAGAGATAATGGGCAAAGGCTTCGGGACCGATCCTTTCGGTCTCGAAATCCTGGAGTTTTCCGCGGAATTCAAGGATTTGTTTCTTATCGCGAAGTCGCTTTTGGATAATTTGGGACAGTTGCTGGATCTTCCGGAGAACCTGACGGGAGTGCGGCGCTTTGCCTGTACAGATCTCCTTGAAGACCGCGGCAAGATGGGGGTACTGTTTCTGGAAATCCGGATTTTGACCCCCAGCCGGTTTGACGGCTCCCAAGTATTTAAAAAATTCGATCCAATCGGCTGTATCTTCATCGAGCGCGGAAATTCTTTGATCAAAATCGAAAAGTTCAGGGGAATAAACCGCCTTCTTTAAGACGGACAGCCGATCGCGCAAAAGAACGATTTCACGTAAAAGTGCGGGCTGGCTCTGAAGGGCCTGCAAAAATTGATTGATCCCCTCTTCGTAAAGCGCTTGATCTTCAATGCCGTAATAATCCGCTTCTTTGCCGCTTAAAACGGCGGCCGCGGCGGCTCCGGATATTTCTCCCCGGCTTAAATAATCTTCCAGGATCTGATTTAGACTGCCCTTGTCCGGACAATTTCTGAGAAGTGTGGGATCAAGTCTTCCTGAGGCGCCTTCGAGTCCGACCAAATTTAAGCCAAAGTGTTCATTCAGATATTTCACAAGCTCTAATATGGACTGTTGCGCATCGGGAACCGCGTGGGCGTCCTGAATGAGAATGATCCCGGGTATAGCTCGGCTCAATCCCGCTGATGGATGCTCTGTTGTCTTAAGTTCTAGGTTCTCGGATCGCGGAACGTAGATCTCTTCGATCGTTCCTAATTCAGAGGGGAGACTCAGGTCAGCCAATATGCTGGAGGCACTTTGATTGGCGTGGCGACTATGCGAGTCTCGGCCTGGAAGGTCTCCCCTGCTTGACTGTGCGTATGAAGTTGGGATAGGATAGGTAAAATTGGTAAGTAAGAAAACAATAACAACAAGTGCAGAAGTAAGTCGACGCATCTCTTCTGATTTATGATTCATCATTTTCTCGCATAGTCTAAGTCGTTCAAATCGTGGAAATTAAAACAGGTATTGAAAGTTAGCATGTCTTTTTAAAAGTTTCAAACAACAGGGAATAAATTTGTTGAAGTTGTTATGTTTTGATTGCTAAAGGTTGAGGATTTGCTACGGCAGGATCGGGATGATTTCTTTAAAAAATATACTTTCTAAACATTAAATCGAAAGAGCATGATATCCCCGTCTCTGACAACATAATCTTTGCCCTCAGTCCGTAAGAGACCTTTCTCTTTCACGAGGGCAGGAGAGCCTAACTGAATAAGATCATCTGCGCTCATGACTTCGGCGCGTATAAAGCCGTGTTCAAAATCGGTATGAACCGCACCTGCGGCTTGCGGTGCCTTTGTACCGCGACGCACTGTCCACGCGCGGACCTCCTTGCCGCCGACCACTGTAAAAAAGGTAATCAAATTCAGAAGTCGATAACCGGCTCGAATCAAGGCATAAATGCTTAATTCCTTTAATCCCAGTTCCTTCAGAAATTCGTTTTGTTCGTCCGGAGAAAGATCCATCAATTCCGATTCCACCTTGCCTGAAATCACAACCACCTCCGCATTTTCTCTCGCGGACCAATCATGCACACGCCTGGTCACCTCGCCCCCGTCAGGAAGATCGGATTCGGAAACATTGGCACAGTAAAGTACCGGCTTTAAAGTCAAAAATGCCAAATCCTGAATCGATTTTTTTTCTTCTTCGGTAAGGCCGAGCCGTCGAAGCGGTGTTCCTTCTTCTAAGGCCTTCTTAATTCTTTCATAAAACGGCATCTTCTCCCGGGCATCCTTATCCCCTGACATGGCCAGTTTTCTTGTTTTCTCAAAACGATTCGACATGGTCTCAAGATCTTTTAGACAAAGTTCCGTATCGACCACCTCAATATCCCGGACCGGATCCACGCCCCCTAGCACGTGAGAAATATCCGGATCTTCGAAACAGCGGACCACATGCAGAATGGCCTCAACCTCTTTAATATGCCCGAGAAACTGGTTGCCCAAACCCTCGCCTTGGGAAGCGCCCTTAACCAAGCCGGCGATGTCTAAAAATTCGATGGTTGTGGGTGTTGTCTTTTCGGGCCGATAAAGCGTGCTTAATGCTGTAAGCCTGGGGTCCGGAACCACCACGACGCCTTTGTTAGGATCAATGGTGCAAAAAGGGTAATTCGATACCGCTGCCTTAGCGTTGGATAAGGCATTGAATATCGTGGACTTGCCGACGTTCGGCAATCCCACAATCCCGCAGCGAAATCCCATGGGGGCCTCCTTTCGAGCATTAAAGGCTACGGTCAATATATCACGAAAACTGAAACTCAAAAACTTCCACTTGACATTTTCCCTAAAAATTATATTATTTATGTATTTAAATCATAATCTAAGGGATGTCCAATGTCCTGTCTTTTACGTTATCGGCCGAAGGCTTTGGGACTGTTGTGGATTTTGGTTGTGATTCTAGTACCGATCGGATTCGCCTTTCAAAGTTGGGAAAAACCGTCTCAACCACCTGCCGCCGGAGAATTAATCTCTCTGACCCCCCATCCGCTGGAGCCGTCCAAAATCCTTGTGGCATCCCGTAATCAAATTTTCGAAGGCATGGATAATGGACCCTGGCTGCCGCTATGGAAGATCCATGGGACCGACTGCGAAATCCGTCGAATTCTTTCCTTTAAAGAAATTCCCGGCACGATTTTTGTCCTCACTCAGGATGGGGCATTCCAAGGAGATTTGAGGACCAAAAGGTGGACCGAATTTTATCGCGGAAAGAGCCCCAAGAAAAATTTGATTTTATCCTTCGACATTTTGCCGGAGGATCCTGACCATTGGTTTCTTGGAACCTCAGGCGGCCTGTTTGAATCGGACGATGGCGGAAAAACCTGGTTTTCATTCAGCCAATTTCAGCGTGAGGCCATCGGCCTGGTCCGGTGCACCGGGGGACATCTTTTCGCCGCGACACCGCGGCATCTCTTTATCTCTGAGGATTTGAGCTACTTTCGAAACATATTTTCCTTGGAGGCATGGCATCTCGAAGAGTTGAACACAGAGAATGAGGAGGCCGTGAACCCTCTGAATACGGAATCGTCGGCCGTATCTGTCCTGGATTTTGATGACATCATCCGCTCAAATGACGAGCCTCCCCGACTATGGCTGGCCACAAGAAAAGGAGTTTTTGAAAGCCGTGATGACGGCAAAAACTGGCACCCGCTTGCCCGAAGCGGGTTGAGGAGTACGGAAATCCGGCATCTGGTTTATTCCGAAGACCGCCGAAGTCTTGTTGCAGGAACGTCGAAAGGAATTTACCTTTACGAACCGCAGCAAAAACGCTGGCGGGAACTGTTTTCCGGGCTCGAGCAGTCAGACACACTCGGGCTTGTCATTATCCGCGACAAAGAAGAGACGCTTCTGGCTGTTACCAAAGGCGGTTTTTTTCGTTACCCACTCTCCGCAGAAAACATAGCCTCCCTCCCTACGCGGCTCCCCTCGCCGGATCAAATGAATTTATTTCGCGAACTGGTCCGCGCTGAACCCACGGTGCGCGAGCTGCAGGATGCCCTGATCCGCTACAACAATCTTGCGCCTGGAAAAATCAAACGGTGGCACGCCGAATCCCGCCTCCGGTCTTTGATCCCAACCTTTTCCGTAAGCAGGGATATTTCCAATGCCAACAATATCGACATCGACCGAGGCAGCACATCGGATCCGGACCGGTTCATCATCGGGCCGGAAGATGTGGATAAAGATCTGTCCCTTGATCTGCGGTGGGATCTGGGCGATTTTATCTTCAACTCGAATCAGACCTCCATTGATTCCCGCGAGAAACTCATGGTCGAACTCCGAAACGATCTTTTGTCCGAGATCACGAGGATCTATTACGAGCGAAGGCGCGTCCAAATAGAAATCGTTTTCTGCCCCGCTTTTTCCGAGCGCGAACATTTGGAAAAATTAATCCGGATGGATGAACTGACAGCGCACCTGGACGGCATGACCGGCGGTTCTATGAGTGAGCGGCTCGAAAAAATTTACCGTGATCAGCCAAAACTGGAACAATTGTGGACATACCAGGAAAACGCGGATCCCAACGCGGATCTAAAACACGGACCGAACGCTGAACTTCAAACATGAACAGCCCAAAGCTTTTATATGAGGGCATCACTTACCAAATACGCGGCGCATGCTATTGGGTTTGGAAAGAATTCGGATCGGCTTTCAAGAAATCGATTATCGATAAGGCCTTAACCGAAGAGCTCAAAAAGCGCGGTCTGCAAGTTGAGCATCAGAAAAGAATCGTTATCTATGACCACAAGAAAAAGGGGGGGGCATTTATATCCCGGATAAGATCATCAATGCCTGCGTGCTATTGGAAATAAAAAAGAAACCATTCATCATACGGCGTGACATGAAACGGTTCTGGCATTATCGGAAGGAATCGGAATACCGCTTGGGTCTTTTAATAGATTTTGGCGATCAGAAATCGCAGATAAAACGGATCATATACGACAAAGCCAGAAGCCTATAATCCGCACCGAATCAGCATCGCTGATCCGCGTTAGATCTGTGTTTTTTCAGTCGCAGCTGTCCGCACGCGGCATTGATGTCGCGCCCCACGGTCTGGCGAAGCGTAACACGGACTCCGCCGTTTTGGAG
>JAMWDC010000077.1 GCA_023819025.1 Candidatus Omnitrophota bacterium
GCCGGCAAGTTCATCTTCGCTTTCGACAAAATTAAGCAAGCCCCGGTGGATGTAAATCCGTCCTCCCGGAATGGTGAATGCGTTCGGCGTCGGATCCTGGACGACGTAAAATTGATAATTAAAATCGCGGCGGGGTAAGACGGCCGCAAGCCGGTTTCCGATGGAAGAGACCACAGCGTTAAGAGTCGGGTCTTGGCGGAGAGGCATTTCGCGGGTCATTTCGGCCGCAATCTGTTCACTGAGTTGTATCTCTTCGGGAACCGAGATAAAGTTGACGTCCTGAATCAAGGGATTGATATAAGCGCATCCTGCGGACAAGATGAGGATGCCGAGTGTCACAATCCAGGTTTTTAATGTCCGAAACGACATGATGGCATCTCCCTTGTGAGTTTCGACAAACAGCGCCATCATAAGGCAATTCAAACCGGGATGTCGACAGATTTTTTACTTGTTGAGTCCTCTTACCCGGGACCTTCAACCCAATGGTCGGGTTGCAATTTAAGGTATTTTCTATCATCTTTATTTCGCATCGTCCCCGCGGCATTCTTTCTTTGACAGATACAGGTTATGGGCATAAAATGACATTCCCTTTAGAAGGTCATTTTCACGAAAGCTCTCATTTTTAGGCGGTCTGTGGTATAAAATTCCTGTACCGTGAAAACGGGGAAAGGGGAACTTATGGTGTGGCGAAAAGAAAAACTTCAAACAAAATCCAGGGAGACGGAGGAGTCCGCTTGGTGTCTGATTTTAATGAAGCAGCGCCCCGAACTTAAGGATGTCATCGTCCGAAAAATAGTTGAGGCCTTTTCTGTTTCCGATGATTTTGCCAGCCAGCTTGTCGTCCGCAGTCCGATTGTTCTTGTTGACAACCTGACCGGCCCCGTCGCCTCACAGATCAAGGCGTATTTTCAAGACAGCGGTGTGGATGTCCGGCTCACCAATGACCGTTCTGTCAAGAAACGCTGCTATCGCATTCAATGGCCGGAAGCGGCGGTGCTGTCGTTTCTCGAAAAATTCAAATCCCCGATCCTGCAGACGAGCGAGCAGATGCCTGAAGAGACAGAGGCCGGGGGAACCAAGGAGAGCGGAGAAACCTCGGGTGATTCGATTTCAAGCCAGGATTATCTGGAAAAGATTAAACGTGAATTTGAACAAACCTTTCAGGAGATCCCGAGGGAACAACCCGAGAAGCCGATTCCTATCCACGTGATGGAAATGCGTCACTTGGAAGAAAAACTCAGCAGCGTGACGGCTGAGCTGAGCAGCGCGACGGCTGAGTTAGCAGGTATCCGGGCCGAGCTTAACCAGGCACAGTCCGCGCTTTCAGAAAGCCAGGCTAAGGTGGACCATATGTCCGGAGAGCTCCAGACATTGACCCAATCGAAAGAGGCTACCGAACAGTCCCTGATGGAGGCTCAGCGCGAACTTAAAATGCTGCGGAAATTGACGAGCATGTTGGAATCCGATAAGGCCGAACTTACCAAATCCTTGGATGAGATTCGCGGTCATTCCCAGGGGGCGGCCTCCGAACTCGAGGAGGCGAGGGCTAAAATTGCGGTGTTGACTCAGGAGTGCCAGCTATTAAAGGAGGCCAAGGCGGGTCTCGAACGCTCTTCGGAAGAATCGCGGCGCGAACTCGAGACGGCGTGGAAATTAAAAAGCGGGCTTGAGGCCGATAAAGCCGAGCTTGTCAAGGCCTTGGCCGAGGCGCGCGAACAGCGTCGGATGGCTGCCGACGAACTGGATGAGTGCAAAGCAAAACTTGTCGGATTGACCGAAGGCGTCCGTGCCTTGGTAAAAATGAAAGAGGATTTCGAACGGACCCTTCAGGAATCCCAGCGCGAACTTGAGACGGCGCGGCAGAAGACCAACGAGTTCGATAAAATGAAGATCGAATTGACCCGTGCTTTGGTTCATGCCCGCGAGCAGTCGATGAAACTTGAAGACAAATGCAAATTGGCGTGGGATTATTTCGATAAAACCACCAAAACTCTCAAGGAACAACTTGAGATAGCAAAAAAAGAGGCTGACGGACTGCGCGGAACCGTTCCTTCCGGTACGTGAATGTTTTTTTGAGGGGGGCGGAGACACTTATTTTGCAAGAGTTGGAGTACGAAACAGGTGTCTGTCCCAGTTTTTATCCGTTTGCACAGAAAACCCCGGGCTTGCCCAGAGATGAATGCGCCAAATCTTCCACTTCGGCGAGATGTCGCTTTAGCGGTGCGCAAGGACCTCGCTGAAGCCCGAAGGACGAAGCCGGGTTAAAGAGGTACCGCAGGCATGCTTGCCTCGCTGAAGCTTCGGCGAAACGGTCCCCCGGGGCTCCATATGTTTGTTACATGAACGGATCTCAAAGTTGGGCGGGACGACTAAAGAAGGTTTGAAAGCGGATTCATCTTTGTAGTGATCGCTTTCATTGTCATCGGGCCATTGACTCCAACGATTGTCCGAAGTCTCCCAATGCTTATTGTGGGGGCGTCGAATGCGCAGCAATGAGAACCCTGGTAAGCCAATACATCGAACCGATGACCATCAGAGAAACCGCCACGATGATCAGTATGGATCCAAATTTGAAGCTTTTAGGTCCCATAACTTAACTTTCCTTTCGGCAGTAAAAGTGATCTGTGGTTCAATGGGATGTTTCCCAAGCGATTGGAAACCAAACCTAGTAAGTAATCGGCCAGCCGCACGAAATAGTTAATGCCCATCATGTTCAATTCGTTCCAAGCTGTTATCAGTCACTAAAAGTTTTTCAACTCCTGTCGGTTTATCGTAAGACGTGCAGTCGCTCGGAATTCGAAAGATATGGAGAGCAGGGACAAGTCCCCTTCGGGTCTTGCCGGATTTTCTTGTGATCGGCGGGCAAAAGTGCGGAACAACATTTTTATTTTCTCTCTTGAAGTGCCATCCGGCGGTACGGATGCCGCTCCAAAAGGAAATTCATTTTTTTGATTATCCGGGCCATTTTGCCAAAGGCCTCGCCTGGTATCGTTCTCATTTCCCCCTGAGGTTTTCGTCCTTTTGGCATCGGGGGCATCACGGGCAAGGTTTTATCACCGGAGAAGCCAGCCCCTATTATCTCTACCATCCGCATGCCCCGAAACGGATATTCGAGACGCTGCCGAATATGAAATTTGTCGTTTTATTGCGGAATCCCATTGACCGCGCCTATTCCCATTATTTTCACGAAGTCCGCCATGGTTTCGAAAAGCTGTCGTTTGAGGAAGCAGTTGACGGGGAAGAGGCGCGTTTGAGTCATGACCGAGAGAGGCTTTTTCGTGACGAGGCTTATTACAGTTTCAGCCACCACCATTATTCCTACCTGGCCCGGGGAATTTATGTGGATCAATTGAAAACTTGGTTCCGTTTTTTCCCCCGCGCAAATTTCTTCATTGCCCAATCCGAAAAATTTTTCAGCGATCCGAAACGTGTCGGTGCCCAAGTGTTTCAGTTCCTCGGCCTTTCTACCGAAGGCCTGTGGCCGTTAGTCGGGGCCCGGAGAAGCGGGATAGATCGTAACGGCGGCGGGAGATATCCCGAGATGAATCCTTCGATACGGCAGCGGCTTCGCGATTATTTCAAACCCCACAACGAAAGGTTGACGGCCTTATTGGGCATAGACTTTTCATGGGGGGAATCCTTCACCTCATCGGTTTTTTCGAAAACAAAAATTCACTCCTGAATATCTTCAGGGACCTCATCAAAAAACGTCTATTTACCCCTTTGGATTTCTTTGACCGAACCGTTGAGGTCTCAACAATCTGCCGATAGATAACAGGCCTTGCAGGGTTCCGGGATTTCGTTGGACCGGATCTGCTTTCTCAGTTCGCGGTAGGCGCGATTGTTCCAGATTTCCGCCAATTTTTCCTGGGTGAGGTCGCCCAGACACCATGTCTCCGGAATCCCCATTGTGCAGCAGGGGATGACTTTCCCTTCCGTTGAAATATACATCGAATTCCAAGGCTGCAGGCACGGGTGGGATGGAGAGTGAATTCCTGCGGTGACGATACGCGGTGGCATTCTTAAGTTTTTACTCAACCTTTGTGCCTCACCCAAGACCTTCCGATAATTTGGGTTTGAGTCCAGCCGGAGAGACCGGGAAAGGTATTTGCCTGAGTCCGACACATTCTCCCACTGGATAATTCTTTGTTTGATGCGTACTTGATCGACGCCCAGTCGGGACGCCAATCGAATTAAATCCGGAAGTTCCATTAAAAGTTCCTGACGGCTGGCAACGCAGACCATCCGGACCTTTGTTCGTGCTTTTTTTCTTTTTAACTCGCAGAATTTCTCGATATGATGGACCACCGCGTCAAAATCCGAACCCTTTCGTACCTTTTCGTAGGTCGCCTTGGAGGCCCCGCCCAAGCTGACATTGAGACCAGACCCGCATTCAAAATTTGATCGGACAAATTGGAATTCAACAGGAGCCCGTTGGTTACGGTGGCTGTCTTGATTTTTCTATGTCCTGCGATGGCGATCATCTCGGGCAAATGGGGATTTAAAAGAGGTTCTCCCATGCCTTGGAGTTTGAGATACTTGAGATTTGGGACCTGATCTAGGATTTATCGAAGGAGTTTGAGACTCATGGGTGGAGTCTTGCGGGCTCGGTCCCAACCCGAAACCACACAGAATTCACAATTGAGATTACAGGCGGCGACCGGTTCGATATCCATCCCGTGAACTGCAGAAAGCGGAATCCGATAGCCGGTGAGACAAGACAACTGGAAGATTATTTTTTTCTTGTTCAGCACGATTTTTAAATGTCCCTAAAATTCCGGAGAAATAAAAATAGTGTACCTCGCGAATATCAAGACGCTCAAGATATTGTTTGTGCCATCCGATTTTACTCCTGGATTTATTATGATTCTGGCGTAGAATTTCGTTGATCAGGCATTTCAGGTGTCACGGAAGGCGGTTTTGGGGAGGAGTTATTTTAAAGAGGAAACAATATGCCGCTAACCCGAGGCGTGATCTATACGGCGGTTGGTCAGAAATGGATTGAACAAGCTATCCTATCCGCCAAGAGTCTAAAAAAACATTCACCGGGAATCGATATTGCCGTATTTACGGATGCCCCCCACCAGATCCCCCGTGAATATTTCAACCGGGTCATTCCTCATGGGAGAGTTGAACGGCCCGAGCACTGGAAAACCTACGACAAACTGCTCACCTTCACCAAGACTCCTTACGATCATACCTTGGGCTTGGACGCAGATACTTATGTCTTAAATGACATCTCGGAGATCTTTGATATTCTAAAACACTTTGATATGGCTTTTTGTCATGCCCACAAGCGGAAAAAAATGCATGCAATGGATAGGGAGAAAAAAAAGACTTCTCCGGATATCCCCTACGCCTTTGCATCCCTGCAAAGCGGCCTTCTCCTCTACAGAAAAAGTGACGAAGTGATCCAGTTCTTCGAGGATTGGATCCGGACGTACACAAAATTTGATCTTTACCGCGACCAGGCCTCGTTGCGGGAAGTCTTGTGGCGGACCGATTTGAAATTTTATGTCCTGCCGCCGGAATATAATTTCAACCGCATCGAAGATCTCAAGCGGTGGGCCAAATACGGATTTACGGAGGTCCAGCCTAAAATATTCCACTACACGGTTCACCGGACTCAGAATATTGAAAAACTGGTAAGGCGCTACTATTACTCGCAGCTTGGGTGGCGCAATTTGGCCTGGACCCTGGTAAGATTACGCAACCTTTTACGGCGCCTCCTCAAAAATGTAAAAAATTATTTCAAGAAATAGCACTCGGCTGTTCCGATTTCTGCCTTTCACATTCGCCCCGTTGCTCAAGCCGCCGGCTTAATACAAAAATTCATCCGCCTGATAGATTTTTGCATGTTTGAATTTCGCCGCTCAGTCGGGCATACTTTGTATAGCAATAGTGATCATTAATTAGCAACCTTTAACAGGCAGTTATGACCTTCATTCAAAAACGCAAACGGCTATTGATTACCGCCTCGGTCTTGTGGGCGGGTTTGCTTCTTGTCTTGTCCGTCCAGCCGGAGGCATTTGTCATGATGGTTCTGAGAAAGCCAAGCATCTTTCCTTTTGCTCATATCGCAGCTTACGGTATCCTAGCCTTTTTGCTCTGTCATTATTTTTGCTTCAAGCGATCCCTGTTCTTGTGCCGGATGAGAGGATGGAAGGTTCTTTTCTTTTCCTTTTTCCTCGCGGTCTTTTGCGGCGGGATTGCCGAGGCGGTTCAAGTGTTCTCGCCTGACCGGATCCCGGATTGGCTCGATTTTGAGTGCGACATGATTGGTGCCAGCTGTGGCATCATTTTTTACCTGCTGTATCGAAAAGTATTCAGATCTCGGTCAGCGAGCTGTATCCTCGAAGCCGGATCGCTCTCCAGCACCTTCTAGTATTTTGCTTTCTCCGGGAGTATAATCCAGAACCCCGTACAAATTTTCCCTACGGTTTGCACGTTGGTTTTCACGCGAAGCCATTTTATTTTACAGATTTTATGCGGGAGGTACGTCTCAGGTGACCGGCGAAAACGAACATTGGACAGATTCCGCGAAAAGGGTTCTTTCGTTTATTTACGAGTTGAGGGATCATGAAAGGGTTCATCTCTACCTCGCCCCGTGGGACGAAAAAATTAAGGCCGTCTCGCCCGAAGTTTTTGGAATCGAGTATCTGGCCTCAAGACTCGCCTTGGCATGCGTTCTGTGGGAAAATTACTGCAAGGATCACGGGATTAAAAAGAATCCCAGCGAAAATTGTTTTTAAGGACCGTGATGGAAGGCGTTCAGTCGTTGGAATTTGTCGATCTGGCCTCAGCGTTTGCGGATTATTTTTACGCTTCGGACATTGGTAGAATGGAATGGTCGGTGATTGCCGTTGCGAAACGCATATTCGAACGTCTCTTGGGGCTCAGTCGATCATCTGCGATGAGTACGAGAATATGGTTATTGCCGAGGTTTTTCAGAAACTCGTTGAGGTCTTGGAAAGTTTTAAGGCTGCTGCCGAAAAGGAGTTTTTAAGCGCTTTCGAACCCTGATGAGGCCGGTCTCTGATCTGGCAGCCGAGATATCTTTTAAAACCCTCCGGTATCCTCTATAATGAGAACTCTTATGGCTAAGACATTGTTCGATAAAATCTGGGATCGCCATGTTGTGACCACCTTGGCAGATGGCACGGCTGTTCTTTACATTGACCGTCACCTCGTTCATGAGGTCACAAGCCCGCAGGCCTTTGAAGGCTTACGGTTAACGAAGCGCAAAGTCCGCCGTCCGGATCTGACCTTTGCCACGATGGACCATAATGTCCCCACCGACGACCGATCGAATATCGCGGATCTTATTGCGCGGGTCCAGATTGAAGCGCTTAAGAACAACTGTGAAGAATTCGGAATCACACTTTTTGATCTTGATAGCGACTGCCAAGGGATTGTGCATATCATCGGTCCGGAACTGGGGCTGACGCTTCCCGGTACGACGATTGTCTGCGGAGATTCGCATACTGCAACACACGGCGCTTTCGGTGCGCTCGCCATCGGGATCGGAACCTCCGAGGTAGAACACGTTTTAGCCACGCAGTGCCTTCTCGGGAAACGGCCTAAAACTTTTAAAATAGAATTTACGGGCCGCCTGAAATATCCCGTGACCGCCAAAGATATGATTCTAAAGCTGATTGGATTGATTGGGACCTCGGGCGGGACCGGTTATGCGATCGAATATTGCGGTGAGGCGGTCCGCGCCTTGTCGATGGAAGCCCGAACGACCGTCTGCAACATGACGATCGAGGCCGGCGCACGGACTGGGATGATGGCCCCGGATGATTCGACATTTGAATATATTGCCAGAGACAATCGTCCGTATGCGCCGAAAGGAGAGGCCTTCGAACGGGCGGTGGCCTACTGGAAAACACTTCCTACGGATCCGGGAGCTGCCTTTTCGCGAGAGATTTCAGTGAATGCCTCGGAGATCGTACCCCAAGTCACTTGGGGGACAAGTCCGGGAATGGTGACGGATGTAACCGGCTTGGTTCCGGAACCGGACAAAGTCCCCGGCTACAGCCGCGCAGATGTCGAACGTGCTCTAGA
>JAMWDC010000078.1 GCA_023819025.1 Candidatus Omnitrophota bacterium
ATAACTGGAGCAATGTATATTATAGTGCGAACGGATTGTTGCATTTTCAAAATGTATCGACTGCGAACAACCGTATAGGAACCAGTCCGACGCCGGCATCCCGAATAACCTTTGAAAATTCAAAACACAGAATCTCACCGTAACAAGCATCAATATATAGCAATATTGATCAAAATTGATCAAAATATGGCTTTGCGATTGGCGTAATGGACAAGAACAGATCTACCCATTTAAGATCCAAACTAAAGCGATCGATACATGAAGAAAAAAGAAGGAGTTATTATGATCAATCTCGGCGTCATCGGATGCGGTCAATGGGGGCCCAATCATATACGAAACTTCACGAATCTTGCAAATTGCCGGGTACTCGCATGCGCGGATCTAAACGACAAACGCTTAAAAAGCATGAAAGTACTTTTTCGGACAATTCATCCGACAAAAGACTACCTCGAAATCATCCGCCATCCGAAAATTGATGCGGTCGTGGTTGCCACTCCCAGCAGCACCCATTACCGGATTGTTAAAGAATGTTTAACCGCTGGCAAGGATGTCCTCTGCGAAAAACCGCTCTGCTTGAAAAAATCCGAGGCCAAGGAATTGATCGATCTCGCCGGGAGTCTAAAGAAAATATTGATGGTGGGGCACGTATTTCTTTTCAATGCAGGCATACGCAAACTCAATGAATTAATCCGAAGCGGTGAATGCGGGCGTATTTATTATCTGCACGCCAAACGGACGAATTTAGGACCGTTCCGGACCGATGTGAACGCCGTCTGGGACTTGGCATCCCACGATATCTCCATTTGTAATTACCTCCTGAATGCCATGCCGGTCGATGTCTCGGCCCGGGGGGGGAAATATCTGCAGGCCGGCATTGAGGATGTCGCTTTTGTCTGTCTTAAATACCCCATGGGAATTTTGGCCAATATCCATGTCAGCTGGCTCGACCCCAAAAAAGTACGGCAACTCACGGTGGTCGGTGATAAGCAAATGATCCACTGGGATGACCTGGATAACGTCGGACCGATCAAATGTTATGATCGAAAGGTTGAACCGCATTATTACTACGAAACATTCGGTGAATTTTACCTGCTGGCCAAAGAAGGCAATATCACCATCCCTAAGCTCAACCTGCATGAACCCTTGAAGGCTCAAGCGGTTCACTTCCTCGAATGCGTCCAATCGCGCAAGGAACCCACGAGCGACGGTAAAACGGGTCTTGATGTCATACGCGTCATCGATGCCATACAAAAATCCCTCGCCCACGAGGGAACGCCCGTTCCTATCAAATGAAGACGCTCGTCATTATTCCCGCTTTTAACGAAAATGTAAAATTGGATGCGGTTGCGCAACGTATCTCACGCGTGCTGGCCCGGCAAAAACAATCCGGAAGCATTGATATCCTGATCATGGATGACGGTTCGTCTTCTAAGGACGCGGAAGAAATAGCCCGGCATCACCATTTTCATTACCTAAGGAATCGGGATCGCAAAGGTGTAGGATACTCCATCCGACGCGCTTATCAATTTGGAGTGAACCAAAACTACGATATCCTCATCACCATGGCCGGAAATAATAAAGATAACCCTGAGGAGTTTGACCGCCTCATCGAACCCATCACCTCGGATCGGGCTGATTTTGTTCAAGGCTCCAGGTTTCTTCCGGGTGGACAGTTCGGAAATATGCCCCTTTACCGTTTGATCACAACCCGATATGTCCATCCATTTCTATTTTCCCTTGTCGCCGGCAAACGGATCACAGACAGCACCAACGGGTTTCGGGCAATTCGCGCCTCACTTCTGCGGGATCCTAAACTCCAACTGGACGACCCCTGGCTGGATCATTATGAACTCGAGCCCTACCTGTTTTGCAAGGCCATTCATTTAGGATACCGGGTCGTCGAAGTGCCGGTGACTAAAATCTACCCCGATAAAAAACTTGGTTATTCAAAAATGAAACCGATCACCGGTTGGTGGAGCATTTTACGGACGCTCATTTTTATTGGCTTGAAAATCAAAAAGTAACCGGAGATTCGCGGGGAATCCCTGAAACCACTTCTAAAACCGTGCTGAAGGACTGGGACCGACATACGCCATTTGAAACAACATTTCTCACATTAGAACCCAGCAGGAATTCTCAGGCTGAGAGACGACAGATATGACAAAGCCGGTCGATCTGACAAATCCGACAGGTACCGACAACGATAATCCAAAGAAACGTCAGCATTCGTCTTTATGGAACAACATCCCGTGGGAAGTGGTTAGCTGGCTCGTCATCATCCTTCTGCCGCTGATATGGTTATGGCCCCGCTTGTTGAATCCTGCCTTTGAAATGATCGATGACCCGCACGATTTGAAACGCCTACTTGCAATGAAACAGGATTTCTTCGGTTGGCTTAAGACAGACGCCGTACACGGAGAAATCGGTGAGGGACGGTTCCGGCCAATGTATTGGCTGTTAAGGTTCGTGATATATTTTTTACCGGCCCAACTTAACCCTGCGGGATGGATCTATATTCATTATATCAATCTCGCGGTATCCTTAACCCTCTTTTTTCTTCTGCTCACAGCGATCAGTAAGAAAAGTACGGTCGGGTTACTCGGTACGAGTCTTTGGATTTTTAATACCAATACGATCGCGAACTACATCCGCCTTGCCACCCAAGAAGTCTGGCAGGTCTTATGGGTGGGATCCCTGCTGATCACGGGGTTCTCTATTTTAAATTCGCCACGTGATCGAAATACAGGATGGCTCAAGCTGGCCTCCATTTTGACATTATTCCTCCTGTATTTCACAAAAGAAACATCGCTGATCCTGTTCCCGTTCTCGATCACAATGCTTTGCCTCAGCCTTGTCTTTAAGCAAAAACGTAAGGAGTGGGGCCAATTTGTCTTTGTGAATTTGATTTTTGTTTCGATCTATTTTTTGTTGGCACCTAATCGAACGGGCTACGCAAGCAATTACCAGCCTTCTCTCGAACAGATCCGGAACAACCTCGCAAGCTTCTTTTATATTCAGTGGCATTATCTATTTCTGATCCTCCTCGGCACCTATCTCTGGCGATTGCTCAAATATCGAAAAAACTTATCCGGATGGCACATTGAAAAATGGCAGTTCGCACTTCTGATCTTGGGACTGGCGTTTTTTGTTATTTATCTACCGTGGAAGGTCTACGTGCGGCGTTACCTCCTCGTTACCGATTTTCTCCTCAGCGGTTTTATGGCGTTGGAGCTCGGATATTGGATGCTCCATGCCCGAAGAATCTACGCAACGATTCTTGGACTTTTTTGTCTTCTCGCAATGACCTTATCCACGGCCCAACTGCCGATGGCAATTCAATCCATCTACGAATCGGCATTCAGCCATACCAAAGGTACTGTGCACGCGTTGGAGTGGTTATGTCAAAAGGCGGAAAAAGGCTCCGCGATACTTTCACTAGAACTGGAACCAGAATTAACCGGTGCAACGGTTCTGTACACCCAATATTTTTTCCAACGCAAGGACATGCCCATCTATTCTCTGTCGGACTATGCGGTCAACCTTCAAAATGCGGGATACAACGTTGTCCCCATTCAGCAAATTACGGACGAGATTTTGGAGAGAATGGATTATATTTTCTGGGATCACCGAGGCCGCACAAATCCGCGTTTGGAGCTATTTAACCTAAAAATCTTTCATGCCATCATTCAATCCAGCTTCAGGAACAGGTTGAGCCAAATTTATTCGGATGTCCAAGTAAAAAATGGCATTAAAGAGGGACCGGAAATTTTGAAATTAAGCCGTGCGCCAAATACCGCTTGATCTCAAGATCGCAGCGCTGATATAGCCCTTCCTAATGAAATTCACTTATAATGAATTGCTCCAGTTTTCACAGAATAGGATTCCTCCTCCCTTAAGGTGGGGACATAGCGATTCGTCACATCCTTCCTCACCCTCCCCACTAAAGGGAGGGAATAACTGGAGCAATGTATTATCAAGTTTCACTGGGGGATCCTCGTTGGCAGGATCGAATAGTGAACGGCCGTTCACTATTCGCGAGCCCCGCGAAATCACCTTCACTGGGGTATCCACTTCGGCGGGACTTGAAATTTAACTCATTAGCTAGCATTTTATAGCAGTTTTAAGCTTTCAAAGGACCGTTTTTATGAATGGTTCCAGTTCCTCCACCTGTCTTCTGAAGGGGGAGGACAGGTTGGGGTATCAATCCACCCCTTCTCCCTTCCCTCTCATAAATCAAGGCGGCGGGTAACCGGGGCAACGCACTTTTAGTTTCAGACAATTTCGAAGGTGCGTTCATCCATTAACTTCCCGCCCTCAAATACCCGCAATGTCCATTGACCCACCATTCGATTACCTAAGGCCGGATCCCATTCAAGTGTCGTTTTCGCAAACTCAGCCCGAACTGTGGATTGCTTAAAATCCTTCTGCAAAAAAAGTTTGCCCTCGGGTGAATACCAATAGGCTCGATACCTCCGGTGTATTGCCGCAAGTGTTTTCCAAGAATTCTTTGTCCATTGCCCATACCTGACATACCAATCCAGACTCCCTTGAGCCAGGGGGAAAATTTCCTGGGATCCTTGGATACTTTGACCTACCCAGAGATTTGTTACTTTCTTTGCCAATCCTATTTCCTGAATACCAAACTCGTCATATCGATTTTTTATCGACGCCTCTTTGGATTCAAGCAGAACACGTTCAAACTCCGCCTGCTCTTCGGCTAAACGTCTCGCCTCATCGCGAGCGACCTGTAAACGTCGATTTTGATCTTCCAAGAGTCGCGCAACTTCCATCCGGCGTGTTTCTAATTCCTCTTCTGCTTGTGAAAGCTGGCGTCTTTGTGATTCGAGTTTCTCTTTTTGGCCCGCAATCTCCTGCTCCATCCATAGAAGCTCTTCATCTTCCGCCTTAAGCCGTGCAGCCTCAGTCTTATTTTGCGGTGCAGCATCCGTGCCTTGATTCGGTAATGCAGAAAGCGGCCGGCCAACCGTCTGAGTGAATACGGCCCCCGGAACGGAAAGTATTTGCGTTGGAACGGCCATGGTTTTTTGAAGCCTATAGGATCCAGAGTAAGAAGTGGAAACACCGGAAGACGTTTGGAACACGTTCGGCTCGATCCCGCTTGCAAGAAGTTCTTCGAATGTCTTCTCTGCGCGAATAAGCCGTTCGGGGGATGATGGATGCGAAGACAGGAAATTTGCAGTCATCGTTTGAGGGGCCTCAATGGATAAACGCTCCCAAATTTTAGAGCCCTTCAAAATATCAAAACCAGCGACGTAACAATAACGAAGCCCATAATAATCTGCTTCCCGCTCAAAATCCCGCGAGAAAGTCCCTGACACCCCTTGACTGATGACATGACCGACTGAAGAACCGAGTCCAGAACTTTGAGTTAAACGATCAAGCGCCACTTGAGCCGCTGCGCCGACGGCTGCCGATAGTGTATTCGTGGCCAGTGATTTTCCTATATGCCCGCGTACCATATGAGCCAGTTCATGCGCAATGACCACAGCCATCTCATCATCAGATTCGGTGAAACGAATCATTCCATAGGTCACGCTTAATTCATTCCAGCTGGCTCGGGCATTAATATCAGCCAATTCCAGAATCTTGACCCGTAGTTTCCCAACCTTTTCCTGTTCCTCAGGAAGCATAAACGAAATTAATCGATTCACAATGGCTTCGATGCGTCTCGTTTGAAGATTCCGATAAGCAACCGCCTTCATCTCAAGCTCGGCCCGCTTCGCCTGAACTTCCTGTCCAGTCACAGGAGGCCCGACCGTGGCACAACCGGCAAGCTGAATCACAAGAAGAAGCAACAGTACTATTACTGTAGACTTTTCCATAGCTTAGACCATCCGTACTCGTGGGTTCTCGTCTGAATCCTGAAATCCTCCCACCTGGCTTCGTTTATCAAAAAACTCAACCCGACCCTTTGAGAACAGATGCCGTTTTGGTTTCGCGAAACAGTTACCGCGTCGGTAGGGATATGATCCCTTCTTTCATCGAGGAAACCATTTGTTTCTCAGATGGCCGGACCTCATCCGGAATCGAAATGACCGGAGGAGGCGCCGATTGATGTTGCCAAACCGGCTCATTTAACGCGGTTCCCTCCTGTAGGAGTTTTCGCATTTGAACCAAATCCGAAAAACGCCTTTGTTCTTTTTTTCTTTCCTTTTCCTCTTCACCTATACTCGCTGCTGGATTTTTTTCCTTATTTACCTTTCTATTTTCCTGCACACGAAAACGGCTTATGCTCCGCTCACTTCCAAATCGATGGGAAATTCCTCGGCCGGACTTCTTAAGAACCGGAATCTCAAAATAAGCCGGCAAAGTCTGCACGGGAGTAAGGACGGGCGGATGCAAAACAATCTGAATTTGGTGAAGACGCTCGGCGCTTTGGCGAAGCAAACCGATCCACGAAGGTTCGGAAAAGTTTGCAAGGTTTTTAAACGATGTGCCGCTTGTATCAAAACGGCTTATGGCAGCTTGAATTCCACTCAAGATTTCAAGATGAGCACGCAGGACGGAGACGTCGTCATTTAAATCCCCTTCCTCGTGAAGCCATTCGACGATTTGAGCGGCTCCATCACGTTCATTTTTCAAAGGAGCAATGGCCTGTATAAGCTCAGTCACTAATTCCGCCGCCTCCGGCATAAACCTTTCCGCTTCTTCAGAAAATACCCGGGAAGAATCCAGGAGGGCATTCAATTGACCCTGGAGTTCCAAATTTTCCAAAATCTCAATCTCCGCTCGCAAAGAAACCGCACACTGATGAAGATCGCCCAGGAAAGCTCGCGCCTGAGCGATTCGTAATTGGAGTTCTTCGATTTCCTTTTCTTTCCGGTCTAAAAATCCTTGTATTTTACTTGCCTGGATCATACCCAATTCAAGCAACGATCCATGAAAGTCAGCCCGCAATTTGCCAAATTGATTCTCGAGTGCCGTGATGCGTTCACCCAAGGTAAGACCTGACGCATTTTTATTAAAAAAATCTTGCAAACCCGCAAGGTTCTCTTTGACTTGCCTTAATTTCAAGAGGGAATGATTTTGATTGAGCTCGACGCGGTCGCTTTCAAGCTGGGCAAGCAGGTTTTCCAACCGGCCGAATTCTTCCTCGGAGAATACTAAATCTGCCGCAAATACTTCTAAACTTCGACTTAAAAGTCCGACGCCGCCTGCGTTGAAGCGGGCGGGATCAAAAAATTCAGCTGCCGTATCGAGCCTTTGCCCCAGATCATTCAATCCGCTTCTAAGCCCGCTTTCTTTGGGGACGGCAAGAGACAAAATCTGATTCAGAAGTTGTCTTCTTTCTCCGATGGCTGTCCTCAATTGATCGAGCGATTGATTAAAGGCGGACTCTTCCGCCCGCTGGTGGGTTTGTTCTTCGAAAGCCTGCTCAAGCGAGTTTTTTATGTCCTTAAGGAGATTTTCTGCGATCGAAAGCCTTTCAGCTAAGGAGGACTGGTTTGAGCTAAGTCCTTGGCGGGCAGCCGTTATCTGAATCCGATCTTCATAGGCCTGCCTAGCTGCTTGAAAATTCTCGATCTGGCTTAAAAGGCTGCTTGAAGATTCCGTTACGACTTTGCCGGCCTTCACCCAAAATTCAAAAACTTCAAGAATGCTCTGGAAATTTGAAAAATCATCCAGCGCCGTTTTAAACCTGTTTAATTCTGCCTCGTACATTGTAAGGTCCCCGTCCATGACATCCAGCTCCATCTGAAGTGTTTGGGCCTGATTTTGAAACAGCATCTTGACGCCAGGATCCCAAAGATTTCCGATCCGACTCTTCGTACTTTCAAGCTGCGTCTTAAGCATAGAAAAAAATTGCTTTTGACCTGTAAAAGAAACGTATAAAGCCGTTTCGTTTTGAGATTCGGTTTGGTCAAACTGCGTCAAGAGGTTATGAAGACTTTCAATCGCATCGGCGAGATCCTGAATCAGTTCATTTTCAAGACCGGTGATTCCAATTTCCTTCGCCTGAAGAAAGGATTCCAAGCTTCCTATCTGTTGACTCAGGTGGGCCGCTTGTCCCTGGAGTTTC
>JAMWDC010000079.1 GCA_023819025.1 Candidatus Omnitrophota bacterium
AAACCTTTACGGGAACTCTCATCAGCGACTTTTTTTCCGCCGACGTCAAATACGCCAGCGCCTTGCAGCAATTCTATCTGGCTCATCGGATTCGCGACATCAAATTCCTGACCACGCTTCCGGATCCAACCAATCAACAATTCGGGATTCGGCTGCTGCGACAATTCAAGCGCCTCTTCTATTTCTGGCACCTGCGCCACACGATGCCTCAAGAGCAGTATGCCCGGGCCTTATCAATCATTCAAAGAAACCTGCGTGCTCTGGTTTCTGAAAAACAACTGCCCCGCAAATCCCAAAATATCGCCAACCGCTTGGACAAACATTGGAGCTCTTATTTGCGATTTCTCCTTGATCCCTCGATTGCCCCCACCAACAACCTGTCCGAGCAAACGCTCCGGACCGTTGTCATTGACCGCAAGATCACTCAGGGCACCCGCTCGGTCCTTGCTCATCGCCTCGGCGCCCCTTATCCATCGCTGATCTCAGCGATGGCTTGAGGGGTACCTGAACGGTTACGTTAGATTATATTGATCCACTCACGCCGCCTCGAAAAAGAGGCAGCAAAACCGTGACGCGGGTTCCTTCGCCGGGCTTGCTATGAACCGTCAAACTACCGCCGTGTCCCTCGCAAATAGCCTTGACGATATTCAAACCCAGGCCCGATCCTTCTTGAGATCGCGCCTGATCCGTTCGGAAAAAGCGCGAAAATAATTTATGCTGCAACTCGACGTCAATCCCGATACCGTTGTCCACAACATCTACAGCAGCAGATTCCTGTTCCTCCCTGAGTTCGATCCAAACCCGACCCTCTTCAGGGGTAAACTTAATGGCATTGTCCACCAAGTTGCTGAAAAGACGCTTCAAGTACACATCGTCACCCAAAACCTCCACATCCCTGTCTGTTGTCATGGCCAGTGAGATTTTCTTTGAGTTGGCCCGATCCCGAAAGCGGTCAATCACTTGCCCCAGCAAATTCTTCAAGGAAGTGGGTTTTTTATCAAAACGCAACTGTTGGGCATCACTACGGACGAGAAGCAGGAGATCATCCACCAAGCGAATTAGTTCGTTGACTTCACCTTCGATCACGCGAAGTGTACGCGTCAGTTCTTCGACCGAACGCGTCCGACGAAGTGCCAAATCGATTTCGCCGCGGATGATTGCCAACGGTGTTTTCAATTCATGCGAAATATCCGAACTAAAATCCTGTACGGCACGTGTTGACGATTCAATGCGGTCGATCATTTCGTTTAAGGTTGCTGCAAGCCGGTCGACTTCGTCATGAGTATGGGTTCTCGGCAATCTTCCTTTTAAGTAGGCGGCGGTGATCTGCTCGGCCTCCTGAATCATCAAATTCACCGGTCGGAAGGAACGCTTGGCTAAAAACCAGCCTGCGACATAGGCGGCAATGACAACGATCGGAATGAGAACGAAAATAATCATTCGCAAACGGCTCAATGCCTTTTTCACTTCGCCAAGAGGCACACCGCACTGAATAATGAAAATCGGTTTCTCCTGATAGCTGACAAGCCGGTAATAAAGACGGATCGGCTTGCCTTGAAAATGAATGGTCTGAAGGGATTCTCCTCCTTCCATAAAGGAGGAATCGCGCTCATAATTAGGGAAAATAATCCCGCCTTCCCATCTGGCAAGATTAGAAACAATCGTCTGATGGTCAAGCCCCATGATCTGAATCATCAAGGTACTGTGTCCGAGATAATCCGACTTTTTGTCCCAATCTTTAATCAAACGATTCAGGTTGTGCGCAAGTTCACGTTCTATAAAAACGGAAAACTGCCACAAAAACCCTTGGGTCGGACGATCAATCCGGCTAAAGATTTCGTCCAGGTAGTTTTTGACCGAAATCTCGACTTTTTGAGCCTCGTTCAACAGGGTATTATCCGCATCCTGATAGAGTGTGCGCTGAAGCTCCGTATGCATCAGATAGGCAAAAACCGAAAGAAAGACGGTCAAGACAAAGGTATAGCCCAGGGTCAAACGAAATTTGACGGACCAGTGCGGGATCATTTCTCGAGGAGGCGGTAGCCGACACCGCGCACGGTCTCGATCCGGCTGGTGCGACGGTCGGTGTCTATTTTTTTTCTAAGAAAGTTGATGAAGACATCGATGGTATTCGTCATGGGATCAAAATGAAGATCCCAAACGTGCTCAGCAATTTGTGAACGACTGACCACCTCACCTGTGTGACGCATTAGATACTCCAGAAGAGAAAATTCTTTCTGGGAGAGTGTGATGATTTGGGAGCCGATGTGAGCCTGCCTGGAAATAAGATCGAGTCTTAGATCCCCCGCCTTCAAAACCCTTTCTTCTGCGAATCCCGGGGACCGTCGAAGGAGAGCACGTATGCGCGCCAACAGTTCATTGAAAGAAAATGGTTTGGTAAGATAATCATCTGCGCCCTGATCCAGTCCTTGAATTTTATCGTCCACGCCATCCCGTGCCGTCAGGATCAGGATCGGCACCGTCAATCCCGCTTGACGGAGCTTCGAACAAACCGCTAATCCGCTCATCTTCGGAAGCATCCAATCCAGGATGATGACGTCGTAGGTATTCGTCGTCGCATATTCCCAGCCGGTCTCCCCGTCATAAGCCGTATCGACTACATACCCTTCCTCTTTAAGCCCGCGCTCGATGAAACTTGCCATTTTTTTCTCATCCTCAATGATCAGAATTCTCATCGCAACCTCGTCATTCTTCTCCTTCGGGATCGTAATGAACCGTAACGTCGGCTTCTGGATACCGCTGCTTGAGCTCTTGAATCAAACCTTCGGAGACGGTATGGGCGTGCCGAAAATATTTCTCGCCACGGAGCTCGATATGGAAATCAAGAAACAGTTTGCCCCCCACCCGATGGCCCCTGAAATTATGAATCCCCACAATGGCCGGATGGTAGGACAGAGCAAAGTTCTGGATCTCGGACCGTGAAACGGAAGACAGACTTCGATCGAGGAGTTCATTAATCGATTCACGTAAAATTTGAAAGGAGGACCAAAGAATATAAACTGCGACACTGATAGAAACTAATAAATCCCAAAAAACCCAGTGTGTTATGTGAACAAGTACAAGTGCCAAGAGGACGCCACCATTGGTTAAAATATCCATGCCGTAGTGAAGCTGTTCTGCCGCAAGGATCATGGATTTCTGCTGTCTCAGAATAGTTCGTAATCTCCAAACCAGCAGGGCCGTCACGGCGATTGAAAAAATCATGACCCCAAGCCCAACCGATACTGATTTTACATACGTGCCGGCGAACCACCGCCTTAAAGATTCCACCACCAAAAAAAGTCCGCTCAACCCAATGAACAGACTTTGGAAAAGTCCGGCTAGGCTTTCAATCTTGCCGTGGCCATAGGCATGACATTCATCCGGTGGTTTGGCGGCCTGCCTGGCTGCAACCAAATTGACAGATGATACGGCCACATCCATCGCCGAATCGAGGGCAGAGGTCATAACAGCCATGGAATGAGTCACGAATCCGGTGCTGAACTTGGCCAAGGCCAGAAAAGCAGCCGTACCGATCGATAATTTTAGAATGTTCGACGTCGTTTTAACTTTTTCATCCATTTTAAAACGCTCTCATGCGGCAGGTACTTACGTTATTCATCGGCCTCGGCAGACGCAAAATCAATATTACCTGAACCTTTGCAAAATGACCGTTCAGGCCCGTTTTTCGACGACTGGCCGCAATAGATTAGATCTTATCAATGAGTCAGCCCACTATATCGACCCAGGAGTCCCCACTTTACAAAGATTCAGTATTAACCAACCTGTGCCCTATTCACTCTCCCATTACCTGCAAAATAATCTGCCGGGTCCTGGAGGTATTGTCAAAATCGATCAGGACCACTTGCTGCCACATTCCTAGAGTGAGTTTCCCATCAATGAGAGGGACGGTCAAGGAGGGTTTCACCATAGAAGCACGGACATGGGAAAACCCGTTTCCATCATGCCAAGTCTCTTCGTGGTGATAATGTTTGGATTGAGGCGCAAGTTTCTCAAAAAGATCTTCTAGATCCTTGACCAAACCGGGCTCGAATTCAACCGTCGTAATCCCGGCTGTGGAACCAGCCACAAAAAAGGTCGCCTGGCCGGATCTGACTCCGCTCTCCTTGATCCGGGAATCTGCCTCTTGAGTCAAATCGTGAATCGAGCAATAACCGTCGGTCTGGACTTTTATCGTATAATTTTTGATTTTCATAGCGTCATTTGATTGGCCTATCCATGGGTAATTTTATCATATCGCTCCCACATAATTTCATAAAGATTCCCCATCGATCTTTTGCCGACAAAGAGGACATTCAATTAAAAGCTGGACAATCACCCCATGACAATGAGGACACCGGGTATAGCCAGTTTCCAGCGGCCTCAAACGCTCCGTCCAAATTTTCTTAATCACGGCTGCAAGATAAAGGATAAGGATAGACCCCAGAAACACAGGAACCGCATAAAAACGTGACCACCCCCACATCAATCCGAAGGCGAGGTCATAAAGCCATGTGAAGTAAGAAATCCATACCCCAAGATAAATCCCCAGTAATCCGCCAAACACCAGATCTGAAAAATCCGCGCCCCTTAAAGCGGCAAGGACAAGGCCAACCGCACCGAACACGATGATGAAAATAAAGCAAATATTCATTACAAAATCCCATGTGCCGGGTTTCAAGGCGTAAAGAATTAATTTTTCGTACGGTATCCGAACCTGGATTTCCTTTTCACGCCCCTGAAAGGAGACACCCCGAGAAACCAAGATTTCATAAACGATTCGGCGCAGAAAATGAAATTCCCCCCACTTCAAAAAGACCTCGTCGAATGAGGAAAAGGTCCGACTTCTCTTGAGGAATTCTTCATATAACCGATTGGCCTTTGCCTGATCCCCATGAGCATTGAGCAAAACAGCTTGAAGGAGAATCGCAAAAGAGTTCTCGCGATAATCCGTACTTGCTTCATCCAGAAGCGCAAGGATTTCAGGGAAAGAGCCTCCACTTGCCATCAGACGGGCTGCCTGGGCTGTCTTCTCCAGGGAGTCGTTCATGAACTTCAGTTTAAAGGGACGTTTGGCGGCTTCGTCCTGAAGCCGGATTGAGGCCCGGGTCACGATATGTCCAAATCCCTCGCCATAGTCCGGGAATTCTGCGGATTTGATCTTGACAAAACCTAGAAAAAGAAAGGTAAGACCTACGGTAAGCGGTATTGCGAATAATCGATTTTTAAATCCTAGTTTTTTCATTACCGTTTAAATCAGGAGCATTAAACAAACCAGAGATAGGTCCTCCCCGAGAATCTGAGTCCCCCTGGCGTGTTAACTTATGCCTCGTACGTTTCTTTGATCCACTGATCGAGAACAGTGTTGGGACCTTTTACAACCTCATCCGTGAGGATGAATTTTTCGTGGGGGCTCTTTTTCTGGATCAGTCCCAATCCATAAACGTAATTGGATAGCAAACGTTCTAAAAACTCATTGACAAAATGGCCTTCATCGAGGACTTTAGACACAACCGCTCCCAATCCGGCCTGGTCAAATTCGATCCGGATACCGCTCTTGGTGAAGAAGTTTTCCTCAAAACGGCGAATCGCATCGATAATTTCCACCCTTTGCTGCTGACGGTCTTGTTCCACCAAAACCTCCAGCGCCTTTTGAGGATCTGTGACCATTTGCGCCGTCAAAGTAAACTCCTTGACGGAACTTGAAGGGAGTTCATACTTCAGGCCGCGGAATATCCGTTCACAGATTGTGAGAAGCCCGCGCGCCCCGGTCTTCTCTGCAGATGCCAGCTTGGCCATTTCCCACAGGGACTGATCCTCGTAATGAATCTTGATCCCGTAAGATTCAAAGGAGGCCGTATATTGCTTCAAAATCGACTCCTCCGAGCCTTTTAAAATCAGATAAAGATCCTCCTCACTGAGCGGATCGCAAACCGTTCGCACGGGTAGCCGGCCGATGAACTCAGGTTCAAGTCCATATTTGACAAAATCCTCGGTCTGCACCTTTCTCAACAAATCTGCCGTGTCCGTTTCTCGAAGGGGAACGGCGGAAAATCCGACATGGGACGACTTCAACCTCCGTTCAATCAGTGCCGGCAATTGGTCGAAAACGCCACTGACAATAAAGAGGATGTGCCGGGTATTGATCACCGGTTTTGTAAGTGTCCCTTTCTGCTGAAATTCCAAGATGGCCTGAAATTGGGACTGAATATCCTGAGGATTGCGCAAAGAGACCTCGGTTTCTTCCATGATTTTCAAAAGTCCGCGCTGAACGCCCGTCCCGCTCACATCCCGATTTTGCATGTTCAAACCTGCGGCTATTTTGTCGATTTCATCCAGATAAATCATCCCGTACTGTGCCAACGCGATATCGCCGTCCGCTTTATAAACCAAATCCCGGACCAAGTCTTCGACATCGCCGCCGACATAGCCGGTCTCACTGAATTTCGTGGCATCGGCCTTGACAAAAGGGACACCGATCAAATCCGCCAAGCACCGAATCAGGTAGGTCTTACCGACCCCCGTCGGACCGAGCATCACCACATTCTGTTTCGTATAATTCTTGCAGTTTTTATCTCTCGCGCACATCCGGATGTGGTTGTAATGATCGCACACCGCGATGGACAAAACACGTTTTGCCTCTTCCTGTCTAATAACATAACGGTCCAAATACTTTTTGACATCCTTCGGCTTGAGGTCAAAACGGAGGACCGTTTCACGTTTTTGTCTTCTCTTTTCCTCGCTCTCATCCTGGCCCTTGTCGGTTTCCGGCATCCGGGAAGGGCGTTCTTCGGCTGCCAGACGTTTGAGAGCCTCCATGAACTCCTTTTGCATTTTTTCGGGATCAATTTTCTCGGTCATACAAACAAGCTCCAACACAGCACCAAGGACAGATCCCTACAAGGATCCGTCTTTCTTATGCTTTTAATCATGCGAGCAATTCCTTAATTTTATTTAAAAGCTCATCCGGATCGTAAGGCTTGCCAATATAGGCATCGGCAAGATCACGACCGGAGATTTGGTCCTCGCGGTAGGCGCTCAACAAAATGACTCGGATATGGCAGAGGCTCGGATCCGATTTGATTTGTCGGCAGACCTCGGTCCCTTTCATCTTGGGCAGCGTATAATCCAGCAAGATTAAATTCGGTTTTTCCGAACGCGCCTTCTCTAGGGCTTCGGGTCCAGTGTAGGCACAAATAAATTCGTATCCGCTTTCTTCCAGACGGAGACTCAAGAATTCGACAATCTGTTTTTCATCTTCTGCAATCAGGATCTTTTTAGCCATGAAAATCGCCTAGCATAAAGGGGAATGTCTTTTCTTCAACGCCTTCAAGTTATAAAAGGTATCACGCCACGTCACGCCGCCGGATTTAAGAATCGATACCGCAGATCGCCATACGATACAAACGACCAGAAGGCTCGATATCGCATGCATCGGAAACGAGACAACCGAATAGGAATTATACCGAATTCCTGCAAGATAAATGAGAAAAATTATCACAAGGGATACCCGATTCACTCCTGCGACAAGATCCTCTTTGGAAAACACAAGGATAAACGGCATCATATTTACCGCAAGCGTTATCACAGTGGACAAGACCAGCCGCGCAAGGCTGTAACCCAATCCCGCAAATGCGTTTTTCATAAGGCCGTTCATCACTCCGCGGAAACCCTGCACCCACCGGACCGAGATGAATTCGTGGCCGATCATCACCATCTGCCGGAACGAATTGCGTTTGACCAGCTTCCCCAGTTCCATATCATCCACGATCTCAAACGCAATTTTCTGATGCGTGCCGACTGCCTCGTAAACATCCCGCCGCAGTAAGTTAAAAGCGCCGATTCCGATATAAGCCCGGGAACGCGGATTCTGTGCGGCCCAGGGCCTATAATATAATAAAAATGCCACCAAAAAATAACTCGTGAATAGGATCTCGATCCACCGTCCGATCGTAAAGCGCGGGGCGAGAACCAAATGATCCAGAGACCGTGACAAGACCGTTTGAACTGCGGCCTTCAAAGTACCGGGGTC
>JAMWDC010000080.1 GCA_023819025.1 Candidatus Omnitrophota bacterium
CGATTACTTTACTGAAAGACTTGGTTTAGGAAAGTCGGGGAGGCGTAGCGCCTCAGATTCTGTTAAGTTGCAGGGCCGGTTCCGGTAGCGCATGAGTAAGCTGAGCTTCCAGGAATGCAATCGAGGAAAACATTACCTGCAGTGTTACATATATAATCTCCAGAGCCGGTTGCGCAACTAACATCCGAACCGCCATCTAAACAATCTTGCCCCTGTGCTTCTTCCGGCAGCGCAATCGGCCGCAGGATCGGCGGGGTGTACTTTATCTTTGGTGTGTTGCCTTTTGGCATAGGCAATTCCTCATCAGACTATACGGATTATATCAGAAGTAAGAAGCAAGAAAAAAACAATTTTCTACCTACGAATAAGAATTGTTTTATTCATTTCTTGCTTCTGGTGTTAGCTCAAATCCGTGCTTTTTCAAATACGCACCGTATAACAAACGGTAGGGTAGGCAGATTTCGCTTTTCCCCGTTTCAGGATTTCTTTTTGCAATGGTACGATTGTTGACAATAACTTGAAGTTCACGACCCCAGGGCCGGTAGTAAATGACGCATCTTGCGTTTTTTGGAGTGATGGCAACAAAAGAGAAAAAATCGGAAATCTTACAATAGATCGGTCGAGCAAAAAGAAACAGAACCCGCCAAAGCGTTCTCCTTGCCTGCATCAGGCGATGCCAAATTTTGCCGTAAAAACCGCTGCGTACTTTGATTCGTTTTTTCTTGCGTTCCATCCAATCCACGCGCCCGACTAGATCGGAAAAAGAAAGCAGGTAGGGATCTTGGAAACTGTTGTTGTCCCCTTGCGTCCGGATCTTTGTGCCCTCCACCGAGATTACGCGGTGGACGGTTTTGCAGCCTCCCGGCGCATTGTAAATAACACTATCTCCGATGCGGATTTCATCAAATCGGGAATAAACGGTAATATGCAGAAGATCACCCGGTCGGAATGTCGGAAACATGCTTGGCCCCCGGTAAAAATAAAAATCCCTCGGCAGATGCCGGTTCGATAATTCATCAGAAGGTAGGAGATTGGGGTGAGGGGGTAAATCGTTCAGCCTCACCCGACCCTCTCCCTCTGGGATGGAGAGGGAAAAACAAAAACCGGCCGACTTAAGTAATTCATCTAATTTGTTATCGTTTTTATTCAAGCACATTTTCGATTTCTTCCCAGAATCTTCCTGTGAGTGAAACATGAAGTATGAACGCTGGCGCCGAAGAGGCGGTCCGGCACGCGTTCTCAAAAATTTTCTGCTGCAATCTCCTTTTTTTTCGCTTGTCAAGCCGCATCAAGATGCGGTTCATTGACTGGCAGGCGGATTGTGTGAGAAACGCCGCGGCTTGCCCACGGCCCACGGGCTCTGCTTTATCTCTAACCGCCTGCTTCAGAAAGAATATTCCGGCGAGCCGGACTTTTTTTGAAGCATCCCAGTTTTTTTGGGACCGCTTCCACAGATGCTCGCTCCAGGTCGGAAAGGGGTGGGCGTCAAAATGTCTGCCGTTTTTTATAAGTACCGTTTCATCATCCGCAAGGGCTCTCCATGGCGGAGGGACTCGTCTGGCGCAGGTGGATTTCCCCGTGGCACCTGACGCAACCAGAATAACTCCTTTGCCTTCTTTTTCAAGCAGTGCGGAATGGACTGGGAGTCCACCGGAAACGAGGATCTTCTCATAGACCGGATAAAGCGCCTGCCCCATTCGGATTAGATCCATGATCTTGCCAAGCGGCTTCCCGATGGTGACAAGGACAATCTTTGTCTTGGGATGCGTGAAAAACTGCAGTGTTTTAAAATTTTCCTCATTCCATCCGGTTTTCGGAAGGTTCCATCCCAGAAGCTTAGGGTAAACAGCGGGTTCGATGAGGCAACCCTGGTGAATGGAGATCTTTCGGCTAAAGACAATACTCCCCGCACACTTTCTTGCATTCTTTTTCAACCGAAAGATGGATGCGAACTTGCGAAGCCACGGTTCGGTATCGGGCGTAGCAAGGAACGACCAAACATGATTGGAATCAAGAAAAAATCGATAAGAGGCCATTTAGAAATCCGATTCAAATAAAATTAAAAGCGCCTAAAAGAACCCTGTCACTGTCATCGCGAGGAGCGGAGCGACGAAGCGATCTTGAAAGATCGCTTCGCCCCTTCGGGGCTCGCAATGACTTACAAGGGCCTATGATATCGCTTCTCGATATTCTTTTTCGATAGATTCGAGATTCTGCGTGAATCCGGAAAGAGGCCTTGGGAGGCTGCATCTTCACAAAACCAGAATCCTGCCCACAAATTTTTTTCCCGGTAATAATTCTGCGCCAGACAGTGGCCCAGGCAGCGTGATTTCATCACACAGTCCGCGCAGATTCCCTCAAATCGCTTCGGAAGGCCCTCACGGATCTCGTTTAAAATGGGATGGCTCTTCCAGACATCCTCAAGCCGGTCCTCACGGGCATCGCCGAACACCAGTTCCGGCACAGTTTCTCCGATCCCGCAAAGTGCATACTTCCCGTTTGCGAGGACGCCTAAAATTCCGAGAATGCCGCAGACGCCGCAGGAACCGTTGTTTTCGCCAAACATCCTGCCGAACGGGCGGAACGCGGGCGGATGCGAATAAATAAGTCGAAGTTTTGTCGTTTTAGAAAGCTCGTTTTCAACCCATCGGCCGAGACGCACGAGTTCTTCGATCGAAAGTGTTTCGCCTTGATCGCGCATTTTTTCTCCGCGCGCCGTGGGCTGAACAAGGTTAAATTTCACCGAGCCCGCGCCGAGACGTTCCGCAAGACGGACGATGGCCTCGACCTGATCCTGATTTCGCTTCATGATCGAAAAAATAACTTGGGGTTTAAGCCCTGCCTCAGCGAGGTTCCGGACCCCGTTGCAGGCGGCATCGAAGGACCCTTTCACACCACGGACCCATTCATGCGTTTCATCATCCGCCCCGTCTAGGCTCACGGAGATAAAATGTTTTTCGAATCGGCAAATGCGCTTAGCCTTATCGGCCGTACAGAGGATACCGTTCGTTTCAATGGTCAGCCCCAAATGTCGCTCCTCGAGCATATTAAGAAGCCGATCGATAGCCGGATGTAAGAACGGTTCGCCCCCCGTGAGTTTCACCGAACGCATTCCCAACGCCATGGCTTGATCAAGGATCGATTCGAAAAGATCAGAATCCAGGGACGGATAGGTCCATTCCCCGGTCTGAAACCGAGGCGCGATCCAGCAGTGACGGCACTGGAGGTTGCAGCCTTCGGTGAGATAAAAATATATCTGGTTGATCGGATATTGTTTCGTTTGTGCATTTGTATGCTGCAAGAGTGTGCTATGAGTGGTGGAACAGGTTGGGGAGGTAGTTTGTGGGGTCATAACTAACATTTTACGCTTGTCATGAGCGACTCATCTGGCAATCTACCGCCTTCCTCAAGAAAACGCTTGAGGCATGCATCGGGACTTGGATGATGAACTTGACCGAGATAGGTGTAGGCAAGGGCCGGGCAGCTTCCGGAGCACAGATCGATGTAAGCGCAGTCTTTGCAGTAGGGGAATTCGGAAAGAGAAATCTGCCTTCGCTCGCGGAGTTTTTTTAATTCCTCGTGATTCTGCCAGATATCAATGAGGGGATTGTAGTTGATACGTCCCAGTTCGATATGGCTGATCATCAGGCACGGGACGTAAACACCGTCGGGACGGACAGCGATCTTCGACCAAGAACCTCCGCAGCCGACTAAACGGCCCCGTCCGGGAATAGCTTCTCTTTTCCTGCGTGCTTCTTCCATCTTGAGCCACATCCTGGCCTCGGCCAGAGGACCCGCCATCGCACTAATGCGGCCCGGATACTTTTTATCGAGCTGCAACAAGATCTTCATCGCCCGCGTGCGTTCTTCGGTCGTCAGCTGGACCTCATCGGCGTTTTTGCGGCAAATTCCCATGTAGCAAGCCGAATTCGTCCCGAACCCGGAAAGTCCAATGTCTTCAAGCAGAAATTTTGCGATATGTTCCAGATCGTCCACGTTTTTTCTGTGAATGGTGACACGTACAGTGGCCCTGACGTTATTTCGCCGAAGCGCAAGAAGCCCGTTGACCGCTTTCCGGAAATTACCTTCGCCCCGCATTGCATCATGCGTAAACGGGATGGATCCGTCGATTGAAACCTGAACCGAATCGCAGCGTTTAGTGGAGGCAAGAAACGCGGCCATTTCATCGGTGATAAGCGTCCCGTTACTTAAGATACTGAAACGCATCCGGTTTCGAACGATTCCCTCGATGATTTTTTTAATATCCTTGCGGAAAAAGGGCTCGCCGCCCTCGATGGTTACACTTAAAACAGCTGCGCGGTTCAGCTCCTCAAAGAACCGCAGCCATTCCTCGAACGGTAAATCTGCGGAGACATCCGAGGCGCTGGTGAAATGCGAGCAGTATTTACAGCGGAGATTACAACTGGTGGTGATAGAAATATCCACCGTTTTTGGGGAGTGCATGAGGTTCATTGATTTATTCTGTTTTAAGTTCGATGCCAGCCAAACCACGCTCAAGCAGGGTTTCGACAAAGGTACGGATTTGGGCGGGGGCCTCACCGGGGACTTCATCACAATTTTCAGTAATTTCCCGATGGAGATCGGCCAGAGTATGCGTCCCATCCAGCCGTTTCCAGATGAAAACGGAAACCGGATCCAGGGTGAATGTGTCGCCTGTGTCAGGATCAAACAAAAGTGCCCAATCATCAAACTCTTCGCGAAGTACAATGTTTGGATTCGCCACGGGTTTTGTGTTATCGTCCATAGGACCTCCTCATAGGGAGGCTAGTATAAAATATTGCCTTAATCCCGTCGAGCCAAATTTAAACAGGGGACATCTTAACGTGCTGCGAACAGCCAAATTTAAAAGATGCTTGGGAAGCTAAATCCAAACGTGTTACACTGAAAGTAACCTTATCCAACCACTGTCGGCACTTGTAGTTGCAGAGCAAGGTGACGGGAATGAAGTATGACGATGCTACATCAAAGGAATATCATAGCCGATGCTGAACCTCGATGATCAAGCGGATTTTCTACGAATCCTCGCTTCTCAAGATACGGATCGAGCCAGGCAGTTTTTTGTCCGGTCCGGTTTCGACCCTGTGGGATTTAAAAATTTCATCCTAGAACACGAGCTGTATTTTTATGCCGATCTTCTGGAACATTTTCATCCCCGGGATTACCTGCCACCGGATGTCATCGATGAGCTTCGTTCCTACCGTATTTATCAGTGGATCAAAAACGAGAAACTGTTACGGGAAATGGAAAACCTTTCTGCACTATTGGAGAACCATCAGAAAGAAGCCATCTTCCTAAAAGGTCCCTTTCTGGCTAAACGTTTTTATCCCGCTTCAAGCGAAAGGGTGATCCATGATATGGACTTATTAGTTCAGAAGGCGGATGTCGAATCGTTGGATCGGCTTTTACTCGAAGCGGGATATCAACGGACCTTTTGGGCTCCCCTCGGCAGAAAACTGGCAAGCTATTTTGTCCACCATTTTACTTACTACAGGCAGGGTTTTGGTGTGGAAATTCATTGGTGCCTTGCTCAGCATATTGCCTTGAGGATTGATGATGCACGGTTATGGCAGGAAAAGATTTCTTATGCATTCCGCAATCGAAGATATTTTGTCCTATCGCCGGAATATGAGCTTGTGATGCAAATCCTCTCCATCTTCGGGGACCTTCAACAGGGTTGGTTTAAGTTCAAGTCTTTATTGGATGCGGTGATGGTTCTGCGAAGTTTTTCGGACAGTTTTGATTGGGATGATTTTTTCAGGCGGCGACGGAAGGAAAAAATTTTTGTGGTCTCAGTCAACATCCTCGATCTGATCCTTGACATGACAGATAGTTACGATACCTTTTCCGGGCTCGCAGACTATCTTCGGAATCATGATTCAGTGATTCGTCTTAAAAACAGGGCAGATAAACGATCTTTATTTAGCCGACATCCCTTCGGCATGAAACAGAAAGGCTGGGGGCACTCTTTATACGAAAGTCCCACATGGGTCGTTTTAGGCTGGTGGGCTTTGTCCTTGCCATTTCGACTGCTGGTACATCACAATGATTTTGAAAACCGTTGTCGATCTTTTTTTTACAGTTTGCAAGATTTACAAAAAATCCCGTCCGGTCGTGGCCGGAGAAAAAATTTCATACCGTCCAAAGAAGTGCCAGAGGATTGTGGGGGTCAGGTAGAATCCGAGAAATGTTCACAATGAATTTCATGAAGAGAGACAGTGCGCGGTTTGCATCCTCGATTCGTTATCGACGATTTTTGCTATGGCTATGCTCCCTAGGGTTGATTATTTTTTTTACAGAAATGACATCGTTCGTTGTTGTGCACCTCAGGAAAGATATGGGGAATCCATGGATGGTTCACCAAAATTTCGATTCTCTTTTTGACCGAAACGACGATCTGGGATTTGTGTTGAAAAAATCCGAAACCCGCCGGGTGATTAAATCCTTTGCGGACGGGAGAGTCGTTTTCGATGCGCTCTATTTCACGGATTCCAAAGGGAGAAGAACCGTCGGCGAAGTTTGTGATCCCGGTCATCCGCATATCCTTTTATTCGGTTCCGCTTTATTCGGCTTGGGCTTGAATGATCCAGATACGGTCCAGTACCGGCTTCACAAAGAATTGCCCGATTCTAATATTTTCAATTACTCCGTGATGGGTTATGGCCCTCAACAGATGCTTGCATTGTTAGAGAAAGGAGATTTATCCGGAGAAGTTTTTTCTAGCGAAGGCGTTGCGATCTATGCCTTTGAATTTCTAGATTTTCATCGAGTCATGGGTGTCCGTCAAGACTCCTGGTTTTATGGCAGCCCCCACTACGATTTTAATAGAAAAGGCGAACTACAACGAAACGGCTCCTTCCGGAAATCAAGACCGATCATCACGAGTTTGCACCAGTTTTACCTTTTGGGGACCCGGGTGTCGCATTTCTTGAAACTGGTGGATTCCTATCAGCCGCCCAGGATCTCTGAGAACGATATTCGATTAACCGCAGCCATTATCAATCAATCCAAGAAGCTATACGAAGAACAATTCCATGGAAAATTTTATGTCTTGATTCTGCCTTCTCCATCCGTGCCTCTATGGAAGGAGGAAAGGATTGTTGATTTGATGGAATTTCTTGGAGCCGAAGGGGTAACTTGTCTGACTTGTGTTCCTGAAGGCGACTTCCAGGAATATTTAATGAACGACGGGACACTTTATAACGCAAAATTCCATCAATTTTTGGCCGATCAAATCATTCATGATGTTCTACAAAAAGAGAAAATCGGAAATATTACTTCATAACACCCATGTGCCAACAAGGTGCGGTATTCACTCAAGATGATAGCCAGAGACGATAACCGGCCCGCTTTTTTATGGCCAGCGGGAAAGGACCGCGATTATCTCTTATGGGCCGGAGGGATCATCGGGATAGCCTTGATCCTCCGTTTAATCGGGTTGGGCAGGGGGATATGGTTTGATGAACATCAGGCGGTATTGTATACCGTATCCCCGACATTGTTTCCGCCATAAAGGCCTACACTGGACATTATTTGTGGAGATGGGGGAAAATGCTTGCAGGCAAGCACATAGAACCCATTGAGAACCATTTGCCAGCTCACAAGATGCTCAAAGCGCTCTTTCGTGAGCTCGTAAGCAGAATCACTTCGTAGAGATTTATAGTGGGGAGCCCCTTTTTTTGAAAAAAGGTTTTCCTTCCACCTTTCCAAAAAACTTTTTTTCATTTTGGAGAAGTTTTTGAAGCGAACGAGAGGGAAAACTTTTTTCAAAAAGTTTCCTCATCTTTTATCTTTAGCTTTTCTTCGGGTAGAGCTTTGGTGGATTAAGCGCCTGATTTTTTGTGGTTTTTCCGCTCGCCTTGATTACAATTGGGTTGTCGATTATGTTGAAAAACTGTTTGATCTCTTCTTTTTCTTAAGTGTTTTTTTT
>JAMWDC010000081.1 GCA_023819025.1 Candidatus Omnitrophota bacterium
GGGCGCCAACGGTAATGTGACTTTGGAATCGATGGCGAAAGTGATCGGTCATGTAACTCATTCCGGAATCTTAAGCTTGGGGGCCAGTGCATCAGTGGGTTCTTCATCTGTGGGTAGTTCCATCGTGGCCCCCAAGCTCTTCGGCGGACTCATGCTTCCGGCCGCAAGCATTTTTACGGCCGGCGGTACGGACGTCATCAAAGGAGATATTCAAAGCACAACCTTAGCTCCTGGGACTTACGGTGACTTAACCCTGGGAAACAATAACGCATTGAATCTTGGTTCCGGAGCTTATTATTTCGATAAGATTATTGCCGGCGACAATCTGACTTTGACGGTCGATTTGTCAGGGGGAGACCTCTTGCTTTATATACTCGGGAACGTCAACTTTGGCATGAATCTAAATTTTTCGCTCATCAACGGAACCGCGGACAACATTTATCTTGAATCCTTGGGGTCCTTTGCGTTGCATGCGAATAGCAAATGGTATGGAACCGTCTATACGCCTTATGGCAATCTTACGGTCGGGCCTACTAGCGATATTTTGGGCTCTCTGTACAGCGGTGGTCAAATTGAAATTAAAAGGATTGTCAGTCTCGAACGTCACCTGTCCTCCCACTTTAATGACGATGGCCAGAATGATGATCAAGACAACGGCGTTACTGTCATCCCTGAACCTTACTCAATCGCAACCCTCTTGACCGGTGTATCCCTCATCTATGTCTCGGGAAGGAATAAAAAACCGAAGAGTCAATAAGATCAAAACCCTACACTCTAACACTCAATGCCGCTTAAGGTTACGCAATAACACACACGGACACTCAAGTCGGTGTTTGTTCGTGCAGGGGTAAGTCCGGAAAAGAATTTGTTTGACAAACGGGGTGAAGTAGGGCATTCTTACCCAGTGGTAGTAATGAAGAAGAAAATGCTTTCGGCCGCAAGGCAACGAACATTACGCCTTGCGGTTTTTTGTTTTGTGCCGGTTCTCAAGTCGTGCTTTGATGGGAGCCGGGTAGGTGCCAATTACAGAATCCTCGTTGATGATGCCGTTGGTCCTGTCATTCATTACTATAATTTGTTGGAAAGGAGATGTCTGTTTCATGGAAACTGGTAAAGTAAAGTGGTTTAACAATTCCAAGGGTTATGGCTTCATTGCCCGCGAATCCGGCGAAGATGTCTTTGTGCATCACAGCGCCATTCAGGGCGACGGCTATAAGTCTTTGGATGAAGGCCAGCAGGTCGAGTTCGAAGTAGTTCGCGGCCCGAAAGGCTTTCAGGCACAAAATGTTGTAAAACTATAAACCAGCAGTGTCAGGGACGGTTTTGATTTTGATATCGGAACCGTCCCTCTTTGTCTCTGAAGGGGAACCTTAAATCGGTCCTCTCGGCTTCAATCCGCCTTACTAAAACCTCCGGTTCAAAGAATCTACCTTCAGCCATCGGATTGCACTTGTTCTTAATATTTTAATGAGTTGCTCCAGTTTTTACAGAATAAGATTCTTCCCCTTCCCGCCACTCATTCTTCGGCGGGTCCGTCCTTTGGCGAGATGGAGGGAGAAATAACTAGAGCAACTCATATTTAATTTTCGGTACAAACAAGGTAAAATACTCTCGCTGGGAAAAAGTTATTCCCCAGCTTCAGCTGGCGGTGATGCCAAATTTCTCCTTTATCAAAGTGAGCCGTAGAGGTATAACACGGGATAACAAGAAAGTGAGATGGACATGATGAAAGTGTTTTTGGCTATTTTGATCCTCTTAAACATATGCGTTCTTGCTACGAATGCGGTTTTGATTTATCAGCACATAACCCAAAACACGTCGACTTCTTCGGATCCCACCCAAACTCTGGGGGCCGAGGCGGGGAAGGCCGTCCGCGGTTTTACCACTTCGGCTCAGGAGACATTGCAGAGTCTGAAACGCGAGTCTGAGAAGACGCAACAAAATTTTGAAGCGTTGACCCAGGGAGCTTCTAAGGAATTAAACGCCCAAGCGGCTCAAACCGCGACCGATTTTAAGAAAGCAGCCCAGACGACCTTGGAGGCGATCAACCGGGAGCTCCAACGATACAACGAAGTTATGAAAAAATCCCAGAATCCGTGAATTGAAAATTCGAAGAATGGGCTAGATATCGATTTTTCGGTAAGTAATACAGACAAAGGGGCGGCTATCCCTGTTAAAAATCGTTTTAGGGATTACTTGGATTGTTTGGGCCATTATTTTTTCGAGGTGGAGCCGGCACCTTGAACCCAGAAATAACATTGAAAGACAATGCCGAGGCCTTTTTGCTGGGAGCATCCTCCAGCTGCTTGTTGTGGTCCCAATGCATATCGTGGTTCGAGGCAGGGATTACTGTTGTGCAGGTTATGCCACGTTCATGGGGCTGGCCTGCGGTTTGGCAGTTATGGTCTTCTCTTTCGGGCCCAGTGTTTTTTTCTTATACGCTCAGCAGTAGACCAAAATACACCCACAAAAAACAAGGAACGAGGGTGTTTGAAACCGTATCCGTATCCCTTTCCTAACGTTTGTGTTCAGCATAGGATATTGCAAATGGTCCCCGCTTTGGGATATGGAATGTGATGGAAAGATCGATGAAAGGATTTATCGATTATCCACGGAGGGAATTTTGCAGGGCCGAAAGATGTCTAGTGTAGGCAGGTTTGGAAAAGTAAAAACCAGGCGCCGAAGAGTATGAGCGGATATGAAATATTTGTAAGACCGAGTGTCGATATACCTCATATCAGGTCCACCACGGGCTTATCGAGAGGGGATATTTGATTGTCTGGTCCGACTCCACGGATAAGAAATAGAAATATTCGAAAGTTTTTCAAATCTCAAACTCAAGGATTATTCAGGGAGGTATCTAAAATGGATTGGGGAATGAAAAACCGGTTGAGTCAGCTGATGCCAAACGGTCGCTGCTTTTTTATGCCAATTGACCACGGTTATTTTCAAGGGCCGACGACAGGCTTGGAAAAACCGGGCGAAACGGTCAAACCTCTTTTGCCCTATATCGATGCGCTTTTCTGTACACGGGGTGTGCTTCGTTCGGCCATCAATCCGGTTACCAGCAAACCTATTGTTCTCCGGGTGTCAGGTTGTACGAGCATGGTCGGCAAAGATTTGGCCAATGAAGAGGTGACAACCTCGGTCGATGAGATCCTTCGTCTTAACGCTTCAGCGGTAGGCGTATCTGTTTTCATCGGAAGTGATTATGAAAAGGAGACGTTACGAAATCTCTCGAAGCTGGTGAATGAATGCGAAGATTACGGGATTCCGGTGATGGCGGTTACGGCCGTGGGCAAGGAAATGGACAAACGGGAAGCCCGTTATCTGGCATTGTGCTGCCGCATTGCGGCTGAACTCGGGGCCCGGGTTGTGAAGACCTATTGGTGCGAGAAAGATTTCGAAAAAGTCGTCAACGGATGTCCTGTCCCCGTGATTATGGCCGGCGGGCCTAAGTGCAATACGGAACTGGAAGTTTTAGAATTCGTCGCAGACGGTATGAAAAAGGGTGCGGTTGGAATCAATCTGGGACGGAATGTCTGGCAAAATCCTCATCCCGTAGCCATGGCCAAGGCGTTACGTTCGATTGTCCATGAAAATCGAACAGCCAAAGAGGCGTATGATTTATTTAAAGAATTTGAGTAAATGGTTACCGGTTCTCTCAGGGACGGGCATGAATCATCAAGCCAATCCCCGAGAGAACCGGTACGCGGAGTTCTATGATGCGCGTTGCGGTGTATTATAACAACCACGATATCCGACTTCAGGAAATGCCCACACCGGAAATCGGTTTGGGGGAACTGCTGGTGAAAGTTCGAGCGAGCGGTATTTGCGGGACCGATGTCATGGAATGGTACCGGATGAAAAAAGCCCCCAGGATTTTGGGGCATGAGATCGCCGGAGATATCGTTCAATCAAATTCGGACCGGTATCGTGTTGGCCAGAGAGTTTTTGTCAGTCATCATGTGCCCTGCAATCAATGTAAATACTGTTTGGATGGAAATCACACTGCCTGTGATACCCTGCATCAGGGTAATTATGATCCGGGAGGCTACAGCGAATTCGTTCGGGTTCCGGCATTGAACGTGGACCGCGGCGTTTATGTCCTGCCCGATAGCGTTTCTTACGAAGAAGGAACATTCATCGAACCCCTGGCATGCGTTGTGAGAGGTCAGAATATCATCGGGATCAAGAAGGGACATACGGTTTTAGTTCTCGGAAGCGGTGTTTCGGGTCTGATGAATATTCAGTTGGCGAAGTTAAAAGGGGCCCAAGTCATCGCCACAGATATTCACCCTTATCGCTTGCAAAAGGCGAAAGAATTCGGCGCGGATCGGGTGGTTGATGCAGCGCATGATTTTGATTTCGAAGCGGATCGTGTCATTGTCTGTACAGGCGCGATGAAGGCTGTGGTTCAGGCCTTCCGATGGATTGCTAAGAAGGGCACCATTCTTCTCTTTGCGATTCCAGAACAAAATATTCAAGTCCCGACCGCGGATTTCTGGAGACATGAGTTGACCCTGACATCCACTTACGGCGCTGCGGGTCGTGATTTAGACGAGGCGTTGGAACTGATTAAAGATCAACGGGTGAAAGTCAACGAGATGATCACCCATCGGCTTCCGCTTGAAAAGATTCAGGAAGGTTTCCAAATCTGCTTGGAGGCGAAAGAATCTTTGAAGGTTGTGCTAATGCCTTAATGTTGTCTTCCTTACGGGACGGGAGGCCATTCGGTGTTATTTAGAAATTAAGTAGCAACCCCCTTAGGCAGAACGGGATACTATAACTCCGCTAAAAAAAGGGAGGTCTCAATGAGTGGATTATTAGGGTTTGTCATTCTTGTGTTGGATATTTTGGTGATCATTGATTGCGTAAAAAGTCCCAAGCCCACTGGCCAAAAAGCGTTGTGGATCATTCTGATCATTGTGCTGCCCCTAATCGGGTTGATCCTTTATTATTTTTTGGGAAGGAAGAAGTAACCCCATCCTGTCGGGGTGTTATTCCTGATGTCGTATCGCCGCAAGCGGTCCGGTGCCCGGAATAACATTTCCTTGCTTTCAAGTGCTTTCAGGAAAGATCACGGTAGGTGTGCCGCTATCTCAGCGGTTTTGCTGTCTCTGCCGCGCCAACTGTTGTGCGATGCGGGCATCGTGTTGAGCATATTGGTCGAGGATCTTTTCGGTTTGTTTATCCTTCTCCCGCTGTTTTCCGATCCGAAAATACAGATCGTTGGTTTTCTTTTGATCTTTCTGGATTTGGGCAAGGTTGATGATCCTGTCTTTTCCCTCAAAGGTGAGAATCGGATCTTTCTTGGGAGTCCAGGACCCCATCCCTTGATAGGTTTCGGACGAAAGATCTTCGGCCGTCAAGGTCCTCACGGAATCGATTTCTTCCCGTGTAAAACTTGTTTCAAAATCATCGATTGTGACTCGTAGGCCTGATGGAGTTTCTTCAATGAGAGGGGCCACGATCTGATTGCCGTTTTTGAGCTTTAGCTCCACGATCGTCGTGGGTTTTTGGGATTCGAAATAGGCAGGGATGGCCTCCGGATGGACCCGCATGCCGAAGAAAACCACTGCCACAACGGTTGCAACAACTCCAAGGATGAGAATTGTGAATATCCAACGTCGCATCATAGGGCATACTCTATCCCAAAACAGGGAAATATCAATGACCGATTCAGATTACACGATTCATCGAAGGGGAGGAACGGCGTCGAATCTTTGAGATGGCCGAATAAAAGGAAAGAAATTCTTCAGCTTCCTTATGAGCGGGGCGTTTCATCGCTTCAACGCGTGCCGCACGAGACAACTTTAAGGCTAAGTCGCCATCATGGATTATCTTTTTGATTTTATCCGCCAAATCGGCGGGAGACTCCGGTTTAAAAAATAATCCCGTCACTTTGTCCGAGATAAGTTCGCCGATACCACCGACATTCGCAGCAATAATAGGGAGTCTGGAGGCCATTGCTTCCAAGATGGATTGTCCGTAGGCCTCACGCCGGCTCGGCTGCAAAAAGATGCTCGAAGTTGCTGACTCTGCCAAAAAATCCATGACCCAATCGTCGGTTTTATCCCCATAAAAACAGATGTCGTCCGTGACGCTCAAACGAGCGGCCAGCTCTTGGAGATTGGACAGCTCCATTCCTCCCCCGACGATTTCGAGTCTCAAATCGTACCCTTCTTTTTTTAAAAGCCCGAGTGCCGATATCGCCAGATCCACCCCTTTGACATGCGCCAGACGACTTACCATGATAAGGCGCTTTCGATCGAACGAACGACCTCCGGTGTCTTCATCGGGAAACTTTAAATCTCGGAATTCGATGCTTTGATGGATTGTCGTGCATTTGGAATTACAGATGCCGTACCTCATTGCTTCTAACTTCAGATAATTTGAAACGGCGTGGAAATATAGATTCTCCCGTCTCGAATAATTTTTAAGCCGTTTGCCCCATGAAGAATCAAAATGGGGTCTCACATTGATATCCGCGCGCAGCGAAGTTACCACCGGACGATCGAGCAATTCCAGAGCGGTGTGGAGACCTGGCAGGAGACGGGAGACTTCAACATGGATAACGTCGGCGTTGAAATCGAAGATGGGGCCTATCTTTCGGACACGCAGCAGGGCCTTTCTCAAGCTCCCCGCTTTTTGTATCGCCTTCTGAATGAGGACTATCTTCGAAGGTGTCTTCCCCTTTAAAAACCAGAAAAGGAAAGGGAAAACTCCGGGAATGACAAGCCGTCGGGATTGAACCCCGGCTTGCACCATGGAGCGGAACAACCGCGTTTCGGAAACCAGGGGATTTCCGGTTTCACCATAAAAAAGCCAAACCTTTGCACCGCTTTCCGCCAGGGCTCGCGCGCGAATATAAGTGTAAGAATGAGTCAGAGCAAAAAGTCGTTGGACGATAATGGCGATACGCCTCAGGGTGCCTTGCGAGATTCTTGGTTATCGCAGACTATTGCATCCAGCATCCTCAAGGTTCGGTGTCAGGATGCATGCGGCATGCTTTTGCTCTTGTTTGACGTTCTGTGTTAAAGCCTAGTATAAAGCCTTTGTCCTGACAAGCGGAATTTGGCGAATGGTTTTTTCTTTGAAAAATTTTTAGCGTGTGTTATGTTGTCCATGACTTAAAGTTATTTCGGGCACGATCTCAGAAGGACGATCCGTGGATTCAAAAAAGCGTCGAGTCACCCTATCGGTTATCATATTGGCCGCCTCGATTGTTGTAGGACTCTTTCTCGCCGAATCATTTTTGCATTTTATTGGCTATCCTAGATCGTGCATGTTATGGCCGGGGAATTTGAGATCCGAATTCGATATTCGGCAAGATGTCATGCCGGGCGTTCGAGGCCCGAATGTGTTTAGTACGAACTCTCAAGGATTCCGCGGCGACGAAATGCCTCCGGAATCCTTCGAGCATATCGTCGTGATCGGCGGGAGCGGTGCCGAGTGTCTTTTTCTTGATGATCAGGAGACTTGGCCTTATCTCGTCCAAAAAATACTTTGCGATAAGGGCTATCCGGTATGGGTTGGCAATGTCGGGAAAAGCGGAGAAGTGCTTCGAGGGCACATCCGGAAATTAAAATATCTTATCGCCAAACATCCTGAAATTGACACGATCCTTTTATTGGCTGGAGGCAATGATTTTCTGGATTCGCTCTGGTGGGGCGATTCCAAACGGAGGGTGCCTTGCAAGGCACCGTTTGATTTTGATAAAGAGATCAGAGTCTGGCTTCTTTGGAAGCAATTCGCGTTCCGCATATTCGACCCGACAGTACGGTATTATTCAAGATTCCCGCGCGGCGTGATTGGCGATAATTATGTGCGTCTGAGACGGAGACGTCAGAAAGCTGCGCTTACGAGAAAAGGCTTGCCTCCACATTTTGGGCAACGTTTAGAGGCTTATGTTAGAGG
>JAMWDC010000082.1:0-6549 GCA_023819025.1 Candidatus Omnitrophota bacterium
AAAATGAAGGGAGCCGAGGTTGCACAATCTCCGGTCGCGTCAAAAGACGCGGGTGCGCCCGTTTCGATGGACAAACAGCCTCCGGCAAATTCCGTAGCGGCCAAAACCGATGCGCAAGCAACACCTCCCAAAGGTTCTGAATCAGCAAAAGCTACGGACAGCAAATAACCCGACTTGTCGTCATCTTGATCTCCGATGAAAACCCAAACGCCACCACAAACCGGGAATGTACGCTATCTGAAGGGCGTCGGTCCCAAACGGGCGTTCGCCTTAGAAAAACTCGGTATTCATTCGGTCCACGACCTGATTTATTTTTTCCCGCGCCGCTATGAAGACCGAAGCCACTTTAAGTCCATCTCTGAGGTACGGCCGGGTGAATCCGCAACGGTCCGCGGAAAAGTTCTGGCAGTTAAATTAAAACCCGTCCGGAGGATGCCAATTGTTGAAGTCTTGATCGGCGACGCAAACGGAATCATCCCAGCCGTATGGTTCAACCAGCCCTATCTGAGATCCCATTTCACGGCCGGACGGGATGTCATCGTCTTTGGCAAAGTTGACCTTTATCAAGGGCGCATGCAGATGATCTCGCCCGAATATGAGTTCGTCGACCCGGACGAGGAAGGTATTCATGCCGGGCGGATCACTCCCATCTATCCTCTGACCGAGGGTCTTTTCCAGCGATCCCTGCGATCCACATTAAAAGACGCGGTGGAGTCTCAACTTGAAAAAATCATTCCCCGAGACTTTCTCAGCGAAGCCTTTCGCCAGAAACATCAGCTGATGGAATTAAGAGACGCCGTTCGCGAAATGCATTTTCCGGTAAGTTTCGAGAGGCTGGAGGCCGCACGACAACGCATCATCTTTGACGAATTCTTTTTGTTTGAAATCACCCTTCTTAAAAAAGTTGAGAACATGAAAACGAAATACTGTTCCTACGCGCTGCAGGACATCCATCCCTGGATTGAAGAATTCTTCCAATCTCTCCCGTTTCAACTGACCGCAGGTCAACTTCAGGCAATCTCAGAAATCACGGGGGATTTAAAAAAAAGTTATCCCATGAACCGGCTGTTGATGGGGGATGTCGGAAGCGGCAAGACGGTCGTCGCTGCACTTGCCCTTTTACTGACCGCAAAAAACAAATATCAAAGTGCATTTCTCGTGCCGACCGAAATCCTTGCCGAGCAACATTACCAAACGCTTGAAAAATTACTGAAACCGTTTTCCGTCTCGTTGGGACTTTTAACTTCGAGTACACCGCCTCAGCGCCGGGAACGCATGCTTGCCGAACTGGCGCAGGGCACTCTTTCCATCCTGATTGGGACCCACGCCATCCTGCGAGAAAATGTTCGGTTTTCCTGCCTAGCCTTGGTCATTATCGACGAACAGCATAAATTCGGAGTCCACCAACGCTGCCAGCTTCTGAACACAAATCCCAGACCCCATCAATTGGTGATGACGGCTACGCCGATTCCCCGCACCTTGGCTTTGACCCTTTATGCGGATCTGGATATTTCGGTTTTGCGGGAACTTCCCACCGGTCGTCAGCCGGTCAAGACCTATTGGATCACGCGGGACAAACAAAACCAGATCCTTCAGCATATCCTTGAAAAAGTCCAACAAGGGGAGCAGGCATATTTCATTTTTCCGTTAATTGAAGAAACTGAAAAAATGGATCTCCTGGCCGCCAAGAGAGAGTTCGAACACCTCAAGAAAAAAACCTTCGCAAAAGTGTCCATGGGCCTTGTCCACGGCCGCCTCAGCCAGGATGAACGGGATTATGTCATGAGGTCCTTTCGCAAGGGTGACATTTCCGTTCTCGTTGCGACCTCCGTCGTGGAAGTCGGGGTCGACAACCCTAATGCCACGGTGATGGTCATTGAAAACGCGGAACGATTTGGCCTTTCGCAACTCCATCAGATGCGAGGGAGGATCGGTAGGGGATCTCGGCCGTCGGAGTGTTTTCTTTTCGGCGAACCCAAAACCGAAGAAGGCAAACGCCGGATGCGAATTCTCACTAAATCCAATGATGGATTCCTGATCGCAGAGGAAGATTTAAAACTACGCGGGCCCGGTGATTTTTGGGGAACACGCCAAAGCGGGGATCCGATGTTTCGAATTGCCGATCCGATCCGGGATTATTCCATTTTTTCAAAGGCTCGAGAAATCGCGATTGATCTTGTCAAACGCCATGCGATCAATCAGTCCGAGGAATGGAACGGCATAAAAAATCATCTAGAACAATTTCCGCTTCATTATTGATTTATGTTAAAATGATCAACAGATTCAAAACCTGATGGACCAGCTGTTATCCTTTCATAAAATTGTCGCGTGAACCCGAGGGCGTTGACCGGAGGCAAACGATCATATGCGCATCATCGGTGGAGATTTTAAATCCAGAAAAATTTATTTTCCGAAATCCCGACTGACACGTCCCATGACGGATCGGACAAAAGAAACTGTCTTTAATATCCTCGGAGGCCTTGTCGCAGGCAAGCACGTTCTCGATCTGTATGCGGGAAGCGGCAGTTTAGGCCTGGAAGCCCTCAGCCGCGGCGCCCTTCACGTCACGTTTGTGGATCGGGCCCAGTGGGCTGTCCCGGTCATTTACAAGAATCTCGGCCTTTTGGGCCTTCAGCCTAAAGCCAGGGTTCTGAAGGGTGATGTCTTAAAATTGATCCCAAAGCTCCAACGGGAGGGAAAACTCTTCTCCCTCGTCTTTGTGGATCCTCCTTTCAACCAAGGACTTGTGAAAAAGACATTGATCAAGTTGGACGCATCTGGTATATTGACGCCTTTCGCGCAAATTGTTGTAGGACACTCCAGGCACGAAGAGTTACCGACCGAACTCCAACAACTACGGTTGACACGGACAAAACGCATTGGGCAGTCCTGCCTTTCGTTTTTCTTTCGCATGGAGACAAAACGTGGAGAAACGAAGAGCTATATATCCGGGGAGCTTTGATCCCGTGACATACGGACATTTGGATTTGATTAAGCGCGCCTTGTCAATCTTTGACGAAGTCTATGTGATCATCGCCGTCAATGCCGTTAAACAAACGATGTTCACGGTTGCTGAACGGCTCGACATGATGAAACGCGCCTGCTCCAGCTTGGGGGGTGTCGTCATCGATAGTCTCGAAGGTCTGACCGTTGAATATGCCGTCCAGAAAAAGATTCGGACGATTATCCGCGGACTGAGAGCCACCTCTGACTTTGATTATGAGTTTCAGATGGCGCTGACCAACCGCAAATTGTCCAAACAGGTCGATACGGTTTTTCTGATGCCTTCGGAGAATCATTTTTACCTTTCGTCACGTTTGATCAAGGAAATCGCTGCTTCCAAGGGTGACATTTCCAGCTATGTACCGGAGTTTGTGGCGAAAAAAATTTATGCCAAACTCGCTGTATGAAAATCTACTTACATGAACTCAAGCTTAGCACTCCCACCAAGGTCGCCCAGGAGTACAACGCCAAAGAATTAGATATGGAATTTGTGGATCTGAAATATTGCCGCCCCTTGAGTTTGGACGGTGTAATGGAGAAAGATGAAGATACGTTGACTTTCCGGGGGCACATCACGAGTGAAGTGGAACATACCTGCGGCCGCTGCCTGAAGGTTGTTAGGGAGTCGATCGATTGCCCTTTCGAACTATTTTATGATATCCGCGGAAAATTCGAACTCGATACGCTGTCGGATCTTCGTGAACTTTTGATATTGGACCATCCGATTTCATTTATCTGCGCCTCGGACTGCCGTGGACTTTGTCCGAATTGCGGGGCTAATCTCAACGAATCTCCGTGCGCCTGTATGAACGAATCGCGCCAAAAAACTTTTTCGGCGATTCAACAAATCCGGATGACTAAGAAGAAGGAAGAAAATCATGGCCAATCCTAAACGGCGTCACTCAAATACGCGTACCCGGTTAAGACGGGCGCACGATTTTTTGAGCCCGAAACCTGTCTCAAAATGTACCCATTGTGGCGCCGCAGTATTGACGCATCAGATCTGCCCGGCGTGTGGCTATTACCGTGGCCGGCAAGTGATCACAGTGAAGGTCAAAGAGAAAAAGAAAAAAAGTTAATTCTATCCGCGAATTCATTTAAAGATCGTGGGGCATTCAAACGAATGGGGGTTCGGAATGATACGAATTGCCGTCGATGGAATGGGCGGCCATTACGCTCCTCAAGTGGTTGTTGAGGGGGCGGTACAAGCGGCGAATGATTTTGCCCATCTTGAGATTGTGTTGGTCGGACAAACTGACGCGCTCAAGCGGGAATTAAACCGCCATAAAGTGCTTGGCGGGAAAATCGTAATCGAGCACGCACCGGAAGTCATCGAAATGGGGGAGTCCCCCGTCTCCGCTCTAAAAAAGAAGAAAAGTTCCTCGATCGGCGTCTGCATCGACCTCTTGAAACAAAGCAAGGTTGATGCCGTAATGACGGCCGGCAACACCGGAGCGGCAGTTGCTGCATCCACCATCCATCTCGGACTGTTAAAAGGCATCAAACGGCCCGGCATCGCCATCAGCACACCCACCCTCCATGGAATCTCGATCGCCATTGATGTCGGTGCCAATTTGAACCCGTCGGCTGAAGAGCTTTGTCAATATGCGATCATGGCAGATGTCTACGCCCGTTCCATTTATAAAAAGAAGCGGCCTTCTGTAGGGCTGCTGAATATCGGTGAGGAAGAATGCAAAGGAACGGAAGTTCTCAAAGAGGCGTACAAACTTTTGCGGGAATCATCTCTGAATTTTATCGGCAATATCGAAGGCCGGGACTTTTTTACCGGCAAAGTCGATTGCATCATCTGTGATGGATTTGTCGGTAACGTGGTCCTCAAAATGTGCGAAAGTGTTATTGAAACCGCGGTCGCTTTAATTTCGCGGGAGCTTAAGAAAAATCCACTTTCTATCCTCGGCGCCACGCTTTGTAAGCCGGCTATGGATTCCATTCGCAAAGAAACCAATTATGAAGAGGCCGGCGGCGCCCCGCTTTTAGGGGTCAACGGCATCGTCATTATCAGCCACGGAATGTCCTCAGCCAAAGCAATTCGGAATGCCATTCGCGTTGCGGGCGAGATTGTTTCTCAAGATCTCAATACCCACATTATCGATGCGATTTCTACGATGATCAACCCAACCAATAACTCGGTTAGGAAAAACCCCTGATGCCTCCGCAATATCAAGCGGCCATCACCGGACTCGGCGCTTACGTCCCCGAAAAGGTGTTGACTAATTTTGATCTGGAAAAAATGGTTGACACGACGGACGAATGGATTCGAACGCGGACCGGAATCCGTGAACGCCGGATTGCGGCCAAAGGCCAAAGCGCAAGTGATCTCGGAGTCCGTGCCGGAATGGAAGCGATCCAAGATGCCGGCTTAACTCCTAAAGATATTGATCTGATCATTGTCGCCACAGTCACTCCGGATATGGCCTTTCCTTCAACGGCTTGTTACATTCAGACAAAAATTGGTGCGGACTGCGGGGCCTTTGACATGGCCGCTGCGTGTTCGGGCTTCCCCTATGCGCTTGCGGTCGGGGAAAGTTTTATCCGGTCCGGCCGTTATCAGCATATTCTGGTCATCGGCTCTGAAGTTCTTTCAGGATTCATCGATTGGACGGATCGTTCCACGTGCGTCTTGTTCGGAGATGGAGCCGGTGCTGCTGTGGTTTCGCGATCCAATCATGAAAGCCATGGAATTATTGCAACCCATTTGGGTTCGGACGGATCTCAGGCTGATCTCTTGCAGATCCCGGCTGGTGGATCCATGAATCCGCCTTCTGAGGAAACGATCCGAAACCGCATGCATTTCCTCAAAATGCAAGGATCGGAAGTTTTCAAAATTGCCGTCAGAACCATGGAATATGCTGTCAAAGAGGTCTTGAAAGCCGGACATCTTCAACTGAGCGATATCGACTGTCTGATCCCGCACCAGGCCAATATGCGCATCCTTCAGGCCGTAACCGAACGTTTAGAGCTCTCCCCAGAAAAAGTTTTTATCAACGTCGAACGATACGGCAATATGTCGAGTGCCTCCACGATTGTAGCGTTGTATGAGGCCGTCAAAACGGGCAAGGTCAAGAAAGGTTCAAACATCATTCTGGTCGCTTTCGGCGGGGGACTGACGTGGGCCTCAACCCTTATTCACTGGTAAGCTCATGATGTTGCCTCCTATTGGTTTCTTATTCCCAGGACAAGGCGCACAAGCGATCGGAATGGGCAAAGACTTTTCACAAAAATACCCCAAGGCTAAGGAAATTTTTGATCGAGCGGATACCATCCTTGGAATACCGCTAAGTCAAATATGTTTTGAAGGACCTGATGAAAGATTGACACGAACACTTTTTGCTCAGCCCGCCCTATTTGTAACAAGCCTTGCGATCCTGGCCGCGCTGCACGAAAAATATCCCGATCTTAACCCGAGCTGGGTGGCTGGGTTGAGTCTTGGTGAATTCACTGCTTTGGTCGCCTGTGGCGCCCTATCCTTCGAAGACGGACTCCGGGTGGTCCAAACACGGGCCCAGGCCATGGAAGAGTGCTCAG
>JAMWDC010000082.1:6559-7900 GCA_023819025.1 Candidatus Omnitrophota bacterium
GACTTTCCCGTGAACAGTGTGAAACGATCGCAAGCGAGGCAGGCTGCGAAGTCGCCAACGTCAACTCGCCCGCACAGGTGGTACTATCCGGAACGGTGGAATCGATTGAAAAGGCATGTCGAATTGTGGAGTCCAAGGGGGATGTCCGCGTGATTCGCTTAAAAGTAGGAGGGGCTTTTCATTCCCGTTTAATGCAGAAGGCAAGGGAACGTCTCGAAGCTGTCTTAAAGGATGTCACCATCCACATCCCGTGCTGTACTTTTATTCCAAACGCCAAGGCTGAGAAAGTATCAGATCCCGAGGAAATCCGAAGTCTTCTGTCCAAACAGCTCACGAGCCCTGTCCTGTGGGTCCAAACTATGGCGAAGGCCGCCGAGGAAGGCATTTCTGTTTTTCTAGAAATCGGTCCGGGAAGAGTCCTTAAAGGTCTGGCACGGAAATCCCAGCCTCATTTCGAAGTCTATGCATGCGGAACCGTACAGGATCTGGAAAAAATTGACGAACTCATAGCAACGCACAAGTAGCTTACAACGAAATCCCAGGCAGCATTTCAAACAGCACAAAAGTTGTTTCGACGGTAAAAGAAAGGAAGACTTATGTTAAAAGACAAAGTCGCCATTGTCACGGGCGCGGGTATGGGAATTGGACAAGCGGTTGCGATTTCGTTAGCCAATCAAGGCGCAAGGGTTGTCTTGTCGGATCTCAAAAAAGAGTTTCTAACGGAAACGGAGTCTCAAATCAAAGCCATTGGGTTAGGCGAGTGCATTTTAACGCAAGCTAATGTAAGCATTGGAGATGAAGTTGATCAGGTCGTCAAAATAACGCTTGACACATATGGAAAGGTAGATATACTTGTCAACGTTGCCGGCATTACCAAAGACAATTTGCTGGCGCTCATGCCCGAGAAGGACTGGGATGATGTTCTTTCAATCAATCTGAAAAGTGTATTTTTATTTACGAAGGCCTGCGCACGACCGATGGTAAAACAACGATCGGGTAGCGTGATCAACATGGCATCCGTCGTCGGTATCAGCGGGAATGCGGGACAGACGAATTATGCAGCATCGAAGGCTGGCGTGATTGCTTTCACAAAATCGTGCGCTAAGGAACTCGCAAAACGGAATATACGGGTTAATGCGATTGCGCCCGGATTTATCAAAACACGAATGACAGAAAAATTGCCCCAGGAAATCCAGGAAAAGGTCAGGGGGCAGATAGCGTTGGGCAGGTTCGGTGAACCGAAAGAAATGGCTGATGTGGTAGTTTTTTTGGCATCAGATAATTCGCGATACATTACGGGCCAAGTCATTGTCGTCGACGGAGGCCTAACCATATAAACGA
>JAMWDC010000083.1 GCA_023819025.1 Candidatus Omnitrophota bacterium
TTCTGAAACTCTTTTCGGGTGGACTCTAAGGCCTTGTCCATCTTTTTTTGTGTCTCGTCAATGCATTTCCTGATTTCTGGAAGATCTGGCATGTTAACCTCCCATATTCCTTGATTTCCAAACGCGGCGTTCGGTTCTATGAAATACGCGTGCCGATGGTCTCGCCCAAGATTACCCGGCGGATATTTCCGTAGCGGTTCAAATTAAAAACGATAATGGGCAAATGATTGTCCATACAAAGGGTAAAGGCCGTGGCATCCATCACCTCGAGACGGTTCTTCAAAGCATCCAGATAACTCAGACGGTCGAACTTTTGGGCATGCTTGTTTTTGACCGGATCCGAATCATAGACCCCGTCCACTTTGGTGGCTTTCAAAATGGCATCCGCCCCGATTTCGACGGCCCGGAGTGCGGCAGCGGTATCGGTGGTAAAATAGGGGCTCCCCGTTCCGGACGCAAAAATCACAACCCTCCGCTTCTCAAGATGACGAATGGCACGGCGGCGAATGTAGGGTTCCACCAGTTCATCGATGCGGATCGCGGATTGGACCCGTGTCGGAACATCCATAGCCTCCAGCGAGTCCTGCAGAACCATCGAATTGATGAGGGTTGCAAGCATACCGATATAATCAGCGGTCGAGCGGTCCATCCCCACTTTCGCGGCCTGCATCCCGCGAAATATATTTCCGCCCCCGATGACACAGGCAATGTCCACCCCGAAATCATAGACTTCCTGAATTTGGCGTGCGATGGCGTTGGCAACCTTGGGATCCACCCCGTAGCCCAACTCCCCCTGCAACGCCTCTCCTGAAAGCTTAAGAACGACACGCCGAAAGGCGGGCTTCCTGATTTTTGATTTCTTCGCCATGACGAGTTGATTCGGGTGCGAAAACCGGTAAGGACTTTCCGACTCGAATGACTCGAGTCGCTAAATGCTTCCGCCGACTTCAAAGCGCACAAACCGGCGGATCACGATATTTTCTCCAACCTTAGCAATGGTTTCCGTCAAATAATCCTGAACGGTCCGGGAGTCATCTTTGATGAATCTCTGATTGAGAAGGCAAATGTCTTCGAAACGTTTCGCGAGCTTCCCCTGAACAATTTTTTCCTGAACATCTTTAGGTTTCCCTTTGACCTCTTCCAGGAAATTGGCCCTTTCCCGTTCCAGATCGGCTGCGGGGATATCTTCGGCCTTGACATACAAAGGATGAGCGGCCGCCACCTGCATGGCGATATCCCGCGCGAAGGTTTGAAAGAGGCTGTTTTTTGCCACAAAATCCGTTTCGCAATTAATTTCGATCAAGACGCCGAGCTTCGCTCCCGTATGGATATAGGAAACAATTTGGCCCTCTTTGGCTTCACGGAGTGATTTCTTCTTTGCAATATCAAGACCTTTCCGGCGCAGGATTTCCTGGGCCTGTTTCAAATCGCCTTTGGCCTCAACCAGCGCCTGCTTGCAATCGGTCATCCCCGCACTTGTCATCTCCCGAAGCTTGATAAGATCCGATTTGTTGAAATCTTTGGAAGACGCAATCATTCTATCCATCCCTTCCGCATCTATTTGGACCGTTCTATTTCTTTCTTGGCGGCCTTTTTGGGTTTGATTTTGGATTCCTTGTCCTTGGTAATTTGACTGTCTTCAAAAAAGTCTTCGGCAAGTTTTTCCTCCCGAGCCACAGGCATCTCGTCCGGCGATTCTATCGTTTCCGGAATACCCGCAGCACCCGCATGGGCCTGATCTTGGCTGACAAAATCCGCTTCGGTGACAGCAGTCTGAATTTGGCTTCGCCCTACATTAACCGCTTCAGCCGCTAAATCGCAAAATAACTTGATGGCTCGAATGGCGTCATCGTTGCCCGGGATCGGATAATCCACCAAATCCGGATCACAATTCGTATCCAGGATCGCGACCACGGCAATCCCTAATTTATGCGCCTCTTGAATCGCAATCTCCTCTTTTTTGGAGTCAATCACAAATATCGCGCTCGGAAGTTTTCGCATACTGCGGATCCCCATCAAATTCTTGTTGAGCTTCTCGCGCTCCTTTTTAAGGACCAACACCTCTTTCTTGGTTAGAAATTGAAAATTGCCCTCTTGTTCTAGGCGATCGATGTTTTCAAGCCGCTGAACAGATTTACGGATCGTCTCAAAATTGGTCAATGTCCCTCCAAGCCAACGTTGATTGACATAAGGCATTTGACAGGATTCGGCAGCGCTACGGACCGGTTCCTGAGCTTGTTTTTTGGTCCCAATAAAGAGGAGTTCTTTCCCTTCGCTTGCGGTTCGGGTGAGAAAAGCAAGAGCTTCTCTTAAGCAGGTAAGCGTAATTTCGAGGTTGATAATATAAATTCCATTGCGTTCCCCAAAAATATACTTCTTCATCTTCGGGTTCCATCGGGACGTCTGATGTCCGAAATGGACACCCGCTTCAAGTAATTGTTTGATCGTAACTTCTGACAATTTTGACATTTTCTCCTTTTCGGTCAACAAGACAGAAAACACCCTTCTTGATAAGGGCCAATTTTTCAGTAAGTGCTTATCAGATCTAAAATTGGGAGGTATTATAACAAAAATCGATCCTGCAACAAGAACTATTTTCGAGAACTATTTTCGAGAGATTTTTGAGAATCTATTTTCGAAACATTTTTTCAAAACAAAACATCTTTTCCGTTGCACGAGGATGAAGAATCGATAGAATAACCTCTTTATGAATGGATACTTGGAAGCTTTAATACGACTCATCTATCCTGCCATCTGTGGGGTTTGTGAAAGTCTCCTAGAACTCGGCGAAGAAGGGATCTGCCGGGCCTGTGAAGAGGGTTTGCGAAATTTAAAATTTCCCTTGGAAGAGACTTCGCTGGATATCCGCTCCGAGTCTCTTGATGAAGGATGGGCACTTTATCCTTACGAATCCCCTGTCAAAGAAATCATCGGGGCGATTAAGTTTCTAAAAAAACGCTGGCTGATCCGTATATTCCGGGACGAAATAAAATCTTTTATGCTGACCTTGGCCGGAGAAAATGACTATGACTTCCTTGTCCCCATCCCTTTGGATAGAGAAAAGCTGGCAGAACGCGAATTCAACCAGTCAGAACTTATCAGCCACTTGATTCGACGCACAGGCGGCATACCGGTCCGGACCGATATCCTCCGCAAACGTCACAAGACATCCTCTCAAAGCCTCCTTTCTCGTGAGGAAAGACGTTTCAATCTCCACGGCGTCTTCGGTGTCTGTAGCCGACGACACATCAATGGGAAATCCATTCTCCTCGTCGACGATATTTACACGACCGGGGCAACCGCAGAAGAGGCAGCCCGGACACTTAAGTACCATGGGGCCAAACGGATCGGCCTCTTTGCCTTGGCACGCACCGAGCTCGATGCGGAATCGGAGGCTCCCATCGACATCTTCACAAAGCGGAAATTTTCATGCGCGGAACGCAGCACAGGGATTACGAACGCACTGAAAAACTGGAGCCGGGTCGAATCAAACCCGAGATGCGCCCCGCAAACGGAGAGGATTTTCTAGCATGAAGGTACTCGATCGATACCTGATGCGGGAATTATTCTTCCCGATTCTCTTTACCAGCCTTGTGCTTGTTTTTATGATCCTTATCGCGGATTTGTTCGATAATCTCGACGATATCCTGCGCAACCGCGTCCCTTTGGGAATCGTGTTCCGGTACTATGCGGCTCTTATCCCTTTCGCTTTTGTCCAAACGATTGCTTGGGCTTCGTGGCTGGGGACTCTCTTCCTTTTGGTGAATTTCGGCTTTCATAACGAAACCACCGCCATGAAAGTGACCGGCTTAAAAATTACCGTGATCATCCGTCCGATTTTGTTCTTGGGATTTCTCATTGGGATCGGAACCTTTTTTGTGTCCGATCGAATCCTGCCTCGGTCTTACCGAATCGCAAGCGACCTGAGGGAGATGTATATTGAGCGAAAAAAAGAAATCGCCAAAGAGAAAACGTTCGATAATGTCACCTATTATGCGGATGCTAACCGAATCTATTATTTTCGGAAATTCCTTCCCGCCCGTGGCAAGGTCCAAGACGTCATCATCCTTGATTTTGATAAAGCAAAACGGAATACCCGGCAAAAGACCATTGCCAGTCAGGGGATCTGGAAAAAGTCCTCTTGGGAATTTGAAGGCGTCACGGAATACGAAATGGACTCCCGCGGGCGAATTCTGGGTGAACCCCGTCAAATCCCTAAGAAGACGTATCCGGACATTAAGATCACTCCCCGCGATATCCTGAATGCCACAAGCGATGTGAACTTTCTTTCTTATCGTGAACTCAAGAACCTAATCCGCCAACTGGAGGAAAACGGCGCAAGAATTTATACGGAGGCAGTGGATCTTCATTACCGGCTTGCGGCGCCGTGGCAGGGTCTGATCATGATGCTCATCACAATCCCCTTACTGGCCAAAACGGCAAATCGAAAGGTAATCGCCTTTAACGTACTGATTTGCGTGGCGCTTGTCTTTATTTATCACGTGATGGGGGCCGTCATGATCGCGCTGGGCAAAGCGGGAAAAATCCTGCCCTTCCTGAGCGCCTGGGGAAATACCATCCTTTTTGCGTTGGGTTCGTTTGCAACGATCGACCGCGCGGACTACTAATACTGGAACAGACACCTGTGGATCGTAACCCTATTACAAAAATAGATCTCTGTTCCAGTTTTCATTGCCCTTCGTGAAATTCGCCGTCAAGACCTTCAAACGGAAGTTCGGCAAGCTTATTCATTTCAGGGGGGGCAGGCATCTTTTCGAGACTTTGGGCCAGGGACTTCATCTGCCGGAGGATGGCCTGCCGGTTTTCGACCGAACCATTTCCGACGGGTGGTTTGGCCGATTCATTTTCTCCGCCACACGCGAGCGGCACGTAGACACAACCCAGATAAAAAATGAGGGCAACCCGCAGAAAAAGTTTAAATCTTCGTGCCATCCGGAATCACCGCATCTTTGGGAATGATCACAATACCGTCTCGGATGTAAAAATTTTCCCCATCCATATCTTTGCATCCGTGATGTCCGGCAATGGCGACGTGATTCCCGATCCGCACATTTTTATCCAGAATACAATTTTCAATCACGCAGTTTCTACCGATCCCCAACACGGCCGGAGCAATGGGACTCTCCGCTTCATAGAAGTCGTTGCCCATAATCACACTTCGGCGGATCACGGTCCCCTCCCGGATAATCGAGCGGAGCCCGATCACGGAATCCTCAACCGAGGCGCCGCGGAGGAAACATCCTTCGGACATGAGGACATTTTTAAGATGGGCCTCATGGATGTTGGAGGGAGGGAGAAAGCGCGGCCGGGTAAAAATTCGCGCGTTCGGGGAAAAAAAGCTGAACGGTGGATTTGGACCGGTCAGTTCGATGCTCGCGTCATAGAAGGCGCGGATGGTTCCGATATCGCGCCAATAATCTGAAAAGACAAAGCCGAAGGCTTTAAATTTTTTAATGGCCTTGGGGATTACCTCTTTGCCGAAATCCGCCTCATTACCGGATAAAAGATCCTTGAGGACATTTGGTTTAAACACATAAACACCCATCGATGCCAGATAAGCTTCCGGTTTTCCCTTCAGATCAAAAATATGCCGGATGGTCTGCGGAATTACGTACGAATGAATCTTTTCAGACGGCGACGGCTTTTCACGGAACGCCGTGATTTGACCGGTGGGATGAATCTGGAGAATCCCGAACTGGCTAACTTCTTTTTTCGGAACCGGGACAGTTGCGATTGTTACGTCTGCGTTTTTTTCGTGATGGAATTTGACGATCCTGCGGTAATCCATCCGGTACAGATGATCGCCGGAAAGCACTAAGACTGCATCCATCCCGTCCAGGTGGTAATGCGGCATATGTTTCCGGACGGCATCCGCAGTCCCCTGAAACCATTCCATATGGGAGGGCGTTTGTTCGGCCGCAAGCAGTTCGACACTGGTCTGATTAAAATGTTCGTAAGGATAGGCGCGGTGGATGTGCCGGTGTAAGGATGTGGAATTAAACTGGGTCAACACACAGATGCGCCGGATACCGGAATTCAGGGAATTGGAAATCGGGATATCCACGAGTCGGTACTTGCCGCCGATCGGAACCGCCGGCTTCGAGCGGACACGGGTCAAGGGGAACAGCCTTTTACCTTGGCCGCCTCCCATAATAATGGCGATCACGTTGTCCATTTTCATGATATCGTCCGACATAAGACACACCCCTGATTTGTTGGAGGGCGTATTAGCGGTATTGTATCATGAGAGCTTCTCTTTGGACATGTTTCCAAAGGACTTGCCGAAAGGTATCGTTTTCCTCCATCAAGAGATGAAGACGCTCGCGGATCTTCTTGACGAAGGTTTCCCGGTAAGGGTGCCCCTCCTTGTTCACCAGGAGGTCAAGGCGGTAAACGTAATCTTCGATCAAAACCGAATTTTTACGAATTTGATCCTTGAGAATGCGGACTTCCTCTGGGGTCAGCTGGGGTATGTCAGAATCGAGAACCTTGAAGCGAGGCCTGGGAATCTCATAGGCCAGATGAAAAATCATAAGGCATACCTCACAAAAAGGTCTGCGAGGTTCCGCATAAATTCTGTCTTCAAATAAACGCGGTCACAACCCGCCTGCTCGGCCTCTTTGCGGACAGCTGACTTCTGGCTGGAAACATAACCCACAACCGGGATCGTCTTCATCTTTTCATCTTTCCGGACTTCGCCGAGTAATTTGTAGGCCTCGGCCTCACAGGTATCCCAATCGATCGCAATAAAGTTCGGATGTCTCGTTTTCATGGTCTCGAGCAAACGATCGGCCTTGTCAAAATTATGGACCGATAAATGATTCTGCTTGGCCATCTGCGCAAGTTTTGTAGCCACCAGGAGATCGGTGACAAGCCCGTACACCACGCCGCCGTATCGCACTTCGGGTTCATCGGTTTTGGCATGGGGCTCAGGAGCCGGAGGGGGGATGCTGGAATAGTGCTTCATCTGGGCCTTGGTTTGGATGATTTTGTTTTGGCGTCGATCCATCTGTTTCATGGGTATCTCCTCATTTAATCAAAGGTTAAGCTGATCCGGAGCCCGAATCAAGAGCCGGCATTTTCAATTTTTTTAGTATCTTGACTTTTTCCTGGGCATCTTTCGCAAGCACCACCGGGTATTCGACACCTCTCAACAACCGTTCGGCCTCATCCCAACGCTGCTGATGAACCATTTCCAAAGCCTCGTGATAGCATTTTTGGACCTTCTCCAGATTTTCCGGCAAGAAACCCTGGATCACCTTCTTCTTTAGGGCGAGATCCTGTTTGATCGGTCCAAGATCGGCCACAGTCACGGGAGAGGGTTTGAGAAGTTCATATAAGGTCGCCTGGATATCCCGATCCACTTCGCGGATCCCTGCCGGATAAGGAGGCGGCTCAGCTACAAGCATCCCCGGACTCTCCAGTGCCTGAATCTCTTCCTCACATTTTAAAATCGACGAGAGCGCTTCGGCCCAAGCCCGATTCTCGATTTGGCGGCAAAGCTCGGCATACCGGTCACTCAAGGCCGATTCTTTGTCGCGAACTTGGCGGACGATCAGCATATGATTCACGGCGCCAATCTTGGACAAGGTATCATTGACAAAAGGTCTGAGCATCGTCAAGACCACACCCCGGTGTTTCTGGATATCGCCTGCATAAATCGGAAAGACCAAGGACTCGGCCCAAAGGTCGCGTGCTTTGCCGAGATCACCGGATTTGAATGCCTCTGCGGCAGATAGATAACTTTGCAGAAAGACATTTTCAAGTTTTTTCTTGTAACTCCGCGGGAGGGTAATTTGATAAAAGCGCTCCTGATCGGAAATCAA
>JAMWDC010000084.1 GCA_023819025.1 Candidatus Omnitrophota bacterium
TTAAAGTGATGGTTGCCGAACGGGGGATACGGACCTTCGAAACCGCAACGCGGAACACTGTCGATATCAACGCCATTGCAGTCGTCAAAAAGGAAAGTCATCTTCCCATTTTGCTGGACCCCTCCCACGGGACCGGGATCCGGGAGTATATTGCACCCATTGCCCGTGCCGGTGTTGCGGCCGGATGCGATGGGATTATGGCGGAAGTCCACGAAAATCCGGAAGAAGCCGTGAGCGACGGTCCCCAGTCTCTTTTGCCATCCCAATTTGCCGAGATGATGAAGGAACTTCGTGTCGTAGCTCAAGCCGTCGGGAGAGATATATAAGCAGACGGTGTTCGTCCGATATTATCCCGTCAGTGAAAGTGATGAAACTTAAAAAAATCGCAATCATCGGTTTAGGACTTATGGGGGCATCACTTGCCCGTGCTTGTCGCAGGAAATTACCTCAGGTGCGGATCGTCGGTATTACCCGCCGCCGATCCGCTCTCGAGATGGCTCGTCGGAAGCGGTGGATCCATGAGGGTACGCGGGATCTCCGCTTAGGTGTCCGGTCTGCGGATCTGGTAATCCTCTGCACTCCCATTAACACTTTTCCGGGATATCTTGAACGTTTGGATCAATGGGCCCGTCCCGGAACACGGGTCACGGATGTGGGCAGTGTCAAAGACCGAATTTTGGATTGGGTCCAACGGCGGTCCTGGAAAAATATTCAGTTTGTAGGCGCGCACCCCATGGTGGGATCGCATGAGAGGGGGATCCAGGCATCCCAACCGGATCTTTATGACGAGGGGATTATTTTTCTTGTGCGTGGGGAAAAAACAGATGCAGGAAGTTACCGGGATGTCAAAAATTTCTGGAAAAAAATTTCAAAACACATCATCGAGTTAAAATACGGAAAGCACGATCGGATTGTGAGTGAAATCAGCCACCTACCGCATGCACTTGCCGCTTCGTTAATGCACGCTGTGGAAAAAAAATCTTACGCATTTGCGGCAGCGGGATTTCGCGATACCACCCGCGTTGCGGCAAGTGATGCCTCGGTTTGGGTACCGATCTTTTGGACAAATCGCCGGGAGATTTTACGTTCCCTTTCAATTTACGAGAACAAACTCAAGGAACTGCGGAATTCGCTCTGCGCCGCCAACGATCAGAAGATCCGCCGGTTTCTCGAGTCCGCGGCTCAAAAACGCAGGCAAATTTAACTTTGCAAAGATAGTCTTTATGCTATAATGCATCCCTTGACGTGGCAGACTAAATAAAGCCGCAGTTTGATCTTACGTTGTTGAGCCATCCTGGATGATGGTGCTCCGATCGGGAAAACAAGAGTAAGGATAGAGTCTTTTTTTGATGTTTCAAGTTTAGGTTCAGACGGTCGTGTAACATTAGTGCGACGATATTGTTAGAGAAGTAAGGAGGTCTTTGTTTTTATGTCATCTCAGTTTGCGGACCTGTACGAAAAAGATATGCAGGATTTTCAGGCAGGGAGTTTGGTCAAAGGTAAGATTGTTGCGATTCACGGTCGGGACGTTTTAATCGACATTAGCTATAAGGCCGAAGGGGTGTTGCATATCGATGAATTCACGGATCCGAGCGCAGTCCAAATCGGGGCTGAAATGGAGTTTCTCTTCGAAGCCTTTGACGATGAACAAGGAGTGGTTATCTTGTCGAAAAAGAAGGCCGACCGACAGCGTACTTGGAGCCAGCTTCTCTCGTCGGCCGAAGAGGGGAGAATCGTGGAAGGGAAGATATGCCGCAAGGTGCGCGGTGGATTCATGGTCGATATCGGCATGGAGGCGTTTCTTCCCGCGTCGCTTGTGGATCTCAAGCCGACACGGAACCTCGACCAATTTCTTGGCATTACGAGTAAGTTCATGATTGTAAAAATCAATCACAAGAGGAAAAATATTGTTGTTTCCAGAAAAGATTACCTCGAAAAGGAAAAGATCGCTGCACGGTCCAAAAAACTACAAAGCCTGACTTTGGGACAAATCGTCAAGGGACGTGTGAAAAATATTACAGATTTCGGCGCCTTCATCGATCTGGGCGATCTCGACGGCCTCCTGCACATTACGGATATGAGTTGGGGAAGGATTTCCCACCCTTCGGAGATCGTCAAACTCGGTGACGAGGTCGACGTCGTGGTCATCGGAATTGACCGTGAAGGGGAAAAGGTTTCTTTAGGATTAAAGCAAAAAAGTATGAATCCGTGGGACAACGTTGAAAAAAAATATCCCGTGGGATTGCAGACTCAAGGCCGGGTGGTCAATATTCTCCCTTACGGCGCCTTTGTGGAACTGGAGGCCGGGATCGAAGGCTTGGTCCACATTAGCGAGCTTTCCTGGACGAAACGCGTCAGCCATCCATCCGAACTTTTAGCGATCGGCGACGTTGTGGATGTCGTTGTCTTGAATCTCGATAAGGAAGGCAAAAAGATTTCTCTCGGGATGAAACAAGTTCAGGAAAATCCTTGGACCCGCGTCAATGACAAGTATCCGGTCGGTACCCGTATTCACGGGACCGTCAGGAATTTGACCGATTACGGAGTTTTTGTCGAAATTGAGCCGGGTGTGGACGGATTGGTTCATATTTCGGATTTATCTTGGACCCACAAGGTAAATCGCCCGAGCGATCTTCTGAAAAAAGGGGATACCGTAGAGGTGATGGTGTTGGCTGTGGACGCCGAGGCAAAGAAAGTTTCTCTGGGGATCAAACAACTCACCGAGGACCCCTGGGATGAGTTGACCAAGGACTTCGTTGCCGGATTGCAGATCTCGGGCAAAGTTACCCGGATTGTCAACTTTGGTCTATTTGTTGAACTTGAAAACGGGCTTGAGGGATTGGTGCACATTTCCGAAATCCCCGGGGTCAATGCGCCGGTGGATTTAGAAAAGAATTTCCGGATCGGTGAACCTATCCATGTCAGCATCCTTCATATTGACCACGATGCCCGTAAGATTGCTCTTACCTTAAAGGGTGAAACCGCTTCCACACTGGACTCTCGTTAATTCATCGTGGTTCAAATTCTTTCAAAAAAACGCCGGGTCGTTATTACGGGGATCGGTGTGGTTTCTTCGATCGGGATCGGCAAAGATGCCTTTTGGGATTCCCTAAAAAACGGCCGCTCCGGTATTTCCCGCATTACCGCGTTTGATCCTTCTGCCTTCACCACACAATTTGCAGGCGAAATACGAAATTTTAACGCCGCCGACTATATCGACGCGAAGCGTTTGAAACGAATGGACCGCACCTCCCAGTTGGCTGTTGCTTGTGCAAAAATGGCCGTGGAGGATGCCAAACTGGATCCGCGTTGCAACGGAAGGGAGAGGACGGGCGTCATCATCGGGACGGCCATGGCGGGACATGGCTACATTCTGGATCAACATAAGACCCTGATGCAAAAAGGTCCTATGAGGATCAATCCATTTACGGCCCTCGCTTCTTTTCCAGATGCCTGTGCCAGCAATGTTTCCATTGAACTCGGGGTAACCGGACCTAGTTTTTCAATTGCGACGGCGTGTTCCTCGGCCTCGGACGCAGGCGGCTATGCCTTTGATGCGATCCGCAATGGCACGGTTGATTTTCTGATCATGGGAGGAGCCGAGGCCTCGATTTATCCAGGCATCCTTGCAGCATTTTGTGTGGCCCGGGCCCTTTCCACAAGAAACGAAGAGCCGGAAAAGGCCTCGCGACCCTTTAGCCGCGACCGCGATGGTTTTGTTTTAGGGGAAGGGGCCGGTATGATGGTCTTGGAAGAATATGAACACGCTAAAAAGCGCGGAGCGCATATCTATGCTGAAGTGTTGGGGCATGGGATGACCTGCGATGCCTATCACATGACAGCCCCGGATCCTGAAGGCAAGGAAGCCGTTCGGGCCATCCAAATTGCCATGACCAATGCCGGTGTTACGCCGAACCAAATCGATTATATCAATGCCCACGGGACTTCAACGGTTTTGAACGATAAGATAGAAACCATGATTATCAAAAAGGTGTTAGGTTCCCGGGCGTATCAGATTCCCATCAGTTCGACGAAATCCATGATCGGGCATTTGATCGGGGCCGCGGGAAGCGTCGAACTTATTGCCACGATCCTTGGCATGGATTATGGGATCATCCCGCCGACGATTAATTATTCCGTTCCGGATCCGGAATGCGATTTGGATTATGTTCCCAACCAGGCCCGGCCTGCCAAGATCTCGATTGCCATCAAAAATTCTTTCGGATTTGGCGGGAAAAACTCCATTCTCATCGTCGGAAAAATTTAAAGGAAGACCGGTTCTTTGCGATGCGCACCGGGATCCAACGAGGATCGGCCGAAAGGGTCAACTAATTTTTCCGGGGTTTGATGGTTTCTTCTTCACAGCCCGAGCCGTCCACAATGCCGCGTTTTGATTCCTCGATAAATTGAACTAAATGAGCCACTTCCTGACTCGATAAATTTTTTTTTATCGCGGCGACCGCTTGACTGACGTTTAGTCCGGACCGGTAGAGTAATTTGTAAGCCTGTTTGATTTCCTCTCGGACATCGGCCGGAATTCCCGCGCGTCGGAGCCCCACGACATTAATCCCCAGCACGACGCCGGGCCTTCCTCCGCAAGTCATGTAAGGCGGGATGTCTTTGTTACAAGCCGAAAGGGCACTTACCATCGCGAGCCGGCCGATACGGGTAAACTGGTGAAATCCGGTGATGCCCGAAAGGAAGGCGCCATCCTCTACTTCAACGTATCCGGTTAAGGATGCCTGATTCACCATAATGACACGATTTCCGAGGATGCAGTTGTGAGCGATATGGCAGTAAGCCATAATGAAATTATCATTGCCAATGACCGTGGCTGTACCCGCCTTTGTCCCGCGATGAATCGTGACAAACTCACGAATCTTGTTACGATGCCCGATCCTTGTGAAAGTTCGTTCGTTCTGGTAAGCGAGATCTTGGGGCGTATGTCCAATGATCGCATGCATGTGGATTTCATTGTCGTCTCCGATCTCGGTACCCGAACAAATATAAGAACCCGCACCGATCGAATTTCGACAACCCATTTTTACATCGTCTTCAATGATGACGTACGGGCCGATGTTCGTATCGGTACCAATATCGACTCTTTGTCCGATGATTGCAGTGGGATGGATCTTTGACATGGATGCGATTGTAACACGGGAGCAGAACCTTGTCCATCCGTGCCTAACTCCTTTGGCTGAAAGAAGTTTCTTTTTTACCGTGATGTGCTTGGGCACTCGCACATAACCGTCGGTCGAGGTTATTTCCCCCGCTATGTTCATGACTTCATCTGTTTGACTCGACTTTTGATCCCTGTTACAATACAATCCTTCGCGCTAACTTCTTGTAGGAAAGCGAGATAGAATTGTCCACGGATATTCAGAAGCAACTCGAGATACTCGGAGACGGAATTGTCGATCTGATCACTCCGGAAGAATTTGAAAACGCTCTCCGTCGTTCGACAAAAGAAAAACGTCCCCTGAGGATCAAGTATGGCGCCGATCCGTCGGCCGCGGATCTCCATCTGGGACATACGGTTGTCTTGAGAAAATTAAAACAATTTCAAGACCTCGGGCATTTAGTTGTTTTTCTCATTGGTGATTTTACGGCTCGTATCGGGGATCCCAGCCAGCGTTCCGAAACGCGACCGATGCTTTCCGAACAAGAGGTGTTAAGAAACGCGAAGACGTACGAAACCCAGGTCTTTAAGATTCTGGACCGGGGAAAAACAGAAGTGCGTTACAATTCGGAATGGCTCGGGAAAATGACGCCTGCAGATTTTCTCAACTTGACGGCTCAATACACGGTCGCACGAATTTTGGAGCGCGATGATTTTCAAAAACGCTACCGGGGCAATAAACCCATTGCCTTGATCGAGTTTCTTTATCCGTTGCTTCAGGGGTATGATTCCGTTGTTTTGAAATCCGATGTAGAGATCGGGGGGACGGATCAAAAATTCAATCTGCTGGTCGGACGGGAATTGCAGCGGGTTTGGAATCAGACGCCCCAGATCGTGATGACCCTGCCCTTGCTTGAAGGGACCGACGGGACGCTCAAAATGAGCAAGAGTTACAACAATTATATTGCCATCCAGGATTTTCCTCAGGAGATGTTCGGCAAGGTGATGTCCATTCCGGACTTTTTGATCGAGAGGTACTTTCGTTATGTGAGCGGTATGTCACCAAAAGAGTATCAGCTTGTGATTTCCGAATTATTGGAAAAAAATCCTCGGGATGCCAAGGCCAAACTGGCCGAACAAATCGTCAGTCTTTATCACGGCCCCAAGGAAGCGGAGGATGCCCGTCAGGAATTTGACCGCATCTTCCGGGATAAAGGTCTTCCGGATGAAATTCCGGTTGTCAGTCTATCCCGCAAATTTCTGGATCTCCCATCTCTCCTCATGGAGGCGGGATTGGTGACAAGCAAGAATGAGGCGCGGCGCCTGATTATGCACGGCGGCGTCAAGGTGGACGGTCAGAAGGTGACGGATTCCGCTTTCCGGGTGGAATTGAATCGATCGATTCTGATCCAGTGCGGAAAAAGGAAATTTGCCAAGGTGGAGTATCATGTCTAGTTTTCTTCCGACCTATCAAGTGGTTGAAAGCCCCCAGATCGAGGCCCCGGAAGCGAAGGTTATGCTCCGGGTTGAAAATATTTCGAAGGATTTCGGAAAGTTCCGGGCCTTGGATCGGGTATCCTTTGAAATCCGTGAAGGCGAAATTCTGGGATTCCTCGGCCCTAATGGGGCTGGAAAGACGACGGCTATGCGAATTCTCACGGGTTTTTTCCCGCCCACGGAAGGAATGGTTTGGATCGATGGTGAGGAGCTTTTCAGCCGACCGCAGAAGTTGAAGCGAAAAATCGGTTACTTGCCAGAATACGTCAACTTATACGGTGAAATGACCGTCATGGAATTTTTGAAATTTGTGGCTCAGGCCAAAAGGGTTCACCCTAAGATACGCGAGCGCCACCTTGAGGAGAAGTTAACCTCCTGCGGACTCTGGGATGTTAGACATTGGCTGATCGACCGTTTGTCCAAAGGGTACCGGCAGCGTCTCGGCTTGGCTCAGGCCCTGGTTGGGGATCCCGATATTCTGATCTTGGATGAACCCACGAACGGTTTGGATCCTAAACAGATTATTGAAATCCGGACCTTGATCCGTGAGTTGGGTAAAGAAAGAACGCTGGTCCTCTCGACCCATATCCTGCCCGAGGTCAGCATGGTGTGTGATCGGGTGTTGATTTTAAACCAGGGGAAAGTGGTGGCCAGCGGGACTCCGGATGAACTCGAGGCCTTGTTAAAAGACCGCCACCGAATTTATATCATGATGGCGGACCGCTATCGCAAAGAGGATGCCCTCGGGCTGTTAAGAGAACTTCCCGGCGTGCAACGAGTCGATGTGACGGACGAGAGAGATGATCATGTTTCTCTTGCCCTAGAGGTTTCCAAAGAAATGGATTTGCGTTCCTCGATCAGCCGGCTCTTTGTCGAGCATCGGATCCCGCTACTTGAGATCCGTAGCGGTAAACTCAGCCTTGAAGAAATATTTCTTAAAATCGTAGTGAACGAAAATACGGAGTACCCTTTTTCATGAAAAACGCACTCGTCCTGGCCCGTAAAGACGTATCCTCCTTTTTTTATTCATGGATGGGGACGTTGATCTTTGTCTTTTTTTATCTTCTCGCGGGAATTTTTTTCACGCTGCTGATCTCTCATTATTCCAAGCTCTCGTTCGAGGCTGCGCGGAATGCCTATGAAGGCATCCAGGGTCTCGGTCTGACCCGTTTTGTGTTTAGCACCTTATTTCTTAATTTGAGCGTGGTGTTAATTTTTCT
>JAMWDC010000085.1 GCA_023819025.1 Candidatus Omnitrophota bacterium
TTTTATGACCGGTACGGATGAACATGGGACTAAGATCGAAAAGACCGCGCGGGATCAGAATAAGGAACCCGGGCTTTACGTGGATGAGATGGTGCCGCAGTTCAGGGGACTCTGGGAGGTTCTGGGTATTTCCTCTGATTACTTTATCCGAACCACCGATAAGGATCATAAACAGGCTGTCCAGAATGTCCTTAAGAAACTGGAGGCGGACGGGGAAATTTATAAAGCTACGTATACGGGATGGTATTGTATTCCGTGCGAATCTTTTTGGCCCCGAATGCAGCTTGTGGAGGGAAAATGTCCGGATTGCCATCGTCCGGTTCAGGAACTGAGCGAGGATAACTATTTCTTTAGGCTTTCCAAATATCAGCAATGGCTTATCGAGTATATTGAAACCCATCCGCAATTTGTCATTCCCGAGATCCGCCGGAATGAAATCCTAGGGTTTCTGCGTCAGCCTCTCGAGGATCTCTGTATTACACGTCCGAGGAAGCGTCTTTCATGGGGAATTGATTATCCCTCCTCACCGGATCACGTTGTTTATGTCTGGTTCGACGCACTTTTGAATTACGTGACAGGCGTGGGGCTGACACTCGATCAGAACAAGTTCGATACCTTCTGGCCTGCAGATGTTCATGTGGTCGGCAAGGATATTCTGAGGCAGCATGCGGTGTATTGGCCGATCATGCTCAAGGCCTGCGGGGTTGCGATGCCGGAAACGGTTTTGGCACATGGCTGGTGGACGATCGGGGGGGCCAAGGTTTCGAAATCCCGGGGCAACATTGTCGATCCTTTTGAACTTGTGAAGATCTACGGGATCGATGCCTTTCGTTATTTTCTTTTAAAAGAGGTGACGGTTGGTTTTGACGGGACCTATTCGGAGGATCTGTTGCGGGAAAGGTATATGAGCGATCTTGCGAATGATCTTGGAAATTTGTGGTTTCGTCTGGCTTCCATGCTCGACAAATATTTTAATGGCCGGATACCCGACGGTGTCGAACCGGACAGAACCGGTTCTCTTTTGGCGAAAACCTTTCATCTTTGGGAAAAAGTTCATGAATCCATGCTGCAGTATGATCCTCGTGATGCCCTTTCCCAAATTTGGGAGGTGGTGACCCGGGCGAATCAATTTGTGGAAGAAAACAAACCCTGGGTTTTAGCAAAGGATCCGTCGCGATCAGGCGATCTTGCAAAGGTGCTTGTCACGTTGGCCGAGTGTGTGGCCCATCTTGCTGTTTTGCTTCTCTCTTTTCTTCCCCACACGGCTTCTCAGATTTTAACCCGGCTCAGACTCCCTTGCGATTTTGTGATCCGTGATGCCGCCGAATTTGACCAAAGGTTTGTCCGTCCGAATACCGCGGTGGATCGGGGCGAGGTTTTATTTCCCCGACTTGAGGATAGGTGATCTGAGTGCCTATGAAATTGATTGATACGCATGCCCATCTCCATTTCCAGGATTTTGATCAGGACCGGGATGAGGTAATCCGCCGGGCACGGGAGGCAGGAATGGAGCTTTTTATCACTGTGGGTTCGGATGTTGTAGATTCCGAGGCGGCACGCAAACTGAGCGAAAAGTACGACTGCATTTTTTCGACCGTGGGCATTCACCCTCATGATGCCGTACATGTTGACGAATCTGTCCTGCAAACCATTCAGGATTTACTCGGGTCTCCGCGGGTGATCGCTATCGGTGAGGTTGGGCTGGATTTCTATCGAGATTTGTCGCCTCGGCAAGTGCAGGAAGACGTACTGAGAAAATTCTTTGCCATCCACCGGGAGATTAAAAAGCCCCTGGTACTTCACTGCCGTGACGCTTATGATCAATTAATCCACATGATCGAAGAGGAATTGAGGCCTCCCTGTTCCGGGATCATTCACTGTTTTTCCTCAGATCGACAAACCCTGATGCGCCTTGTGGACTTGGGGTTTTATATTGCATTTGGCGGTGCGTTGACTTATAAAACCAATGACAAACTGCGGGAGGCGTGTCAGGCGTGCCCCCCTGACCGTTTGTTATTAGAAACCGATGCCCCGTACCTCCCACCGCAGTCAAAACGCGGGAGGCGCAACGAACCGGGTTGGCTGGTCGAGACAGCCGAGAAGATGGCTGAACTGCACGGTCTTGACCTCGAGCGGATTGCCGAGGTCACGACACGAAATGCAAAGGCGGTTTTACAGTTATGATGCGTTCATGGTTCCGATGGAACAGTATTTTTAGTTTTTTCTGGCGAGAGAAGAGTTATACCCTTCTCTTTTTGACGCTGGTCCTCTGTTACGGGTATCTTTGGCTGGTTACCGAGTCCCATGATGGGGAATTTACGGAATCCTCGCGTGTGATGGCTGAATACCGCTTGGCCGAACAAAAAGTACAGAAAGACATCGAACGGATCGGATCTATCGAAAAATTTTTGGAAAACAAACCTTTGCTGAACAAGGTCTTCAATTATTTGAGCTTTCTGGCAACCGGGGCGTTTAGCCTCGGGATCATTATTAATTTCTTTTTGTTGTTCAACCCCGCTTGGCGCCGGAGTTTGACCCTCCACGATATCCCGGTCGGTACAACACCGTGGAAAATCTCGATGTTTTTTAAGGTCCTTTTGCTTTGGATCGGCGCAAGTCTGATTCTCAATTTTTTCATTTATCTTATCCGTCAGATCTTTTTCCCTCAGGTGCCCGTCAATTTCTTTCTGCTATTACATACGACCCTGTCGGATATCTTTTGTGTCTGTTTCATTTTTTTCATCATCCGGGAAGCCGGCGGTCATTGGCGGGATCTGGGCCTTTGGGTGCCCAAGGGAAAAGCAATTCGCGAGGTGGTGATTGGCTTGGGCGGATATTTGGCAATTCTTCCAGTCTTTCTGTCTATTCTGATCTTTCTGGCCTATGTTGCCGGTCTTTTCTCGTACGAGCCGCCGCCGCATCCGCTCGTGACGGTTTTTCTTGAAGAGGAGAGACGGGCACCCTTCTTGATTTTCTACTCGATTTTCCTGGCCGGCATTTTGGCGCCCGTCTTCGAAGAAATTTTCTTTCGCGGGTTTTGTTACACGCTTTTTAAAAAACAATGGGGGATGATGTGGGGCATGGTTTTGAGTTCCGCACTTTTTGCCTTTATTCACCAGAATACCTTTGCCTTTTGGCCCATTTTTATCCTGGGGATGGGGATGGCCTATCTTTATGAAAAACGGCGGACATTGTTACCTGCGATTGTTCTTCACGTCAGTCATAATCTCATTTTTATCGGATACTTCTTTTTTGCCAAACAAGTCGTTAATTACGGGCTCGTGTGACTGGGCGTATGATTTCCATCCTCGGCTGGATATCGGTTTATTTGCTTACGATCGTGGTGCATGAGGTTGCGCACGGTTTTGTGGCTGACCGCCTCGGCGATCCGACGGCAAAAGCCATGGGGCGTTTAACCTTAAATCCTTTCAAACACGTTGATCTTTTCTGGACCGTTCTTTTCCCTGCCATTCTTTTTATTTCAACCCAAGGACGCTTTACGATCGGCATGGCGAAACCCGTGCCGGTTGATTTCGGCCGGTTACGCAATCCAAAGCGGGACATGATCTGGGTGGCCTTGGCCGGCCCCTTTGGGAATATTCTCTTTGCGAGCTTTCTGACTTTTCTATGGAGGCTTTACGAGGTCGACCTCATCTGTTACGCGATTTACTTTAATCTCGGATTGGCGGTTTTCAATCTTTTGCCCATCCCGCCGCTTGACGGTTCCCGAGTTCTCATTGGCATTCTGCCGTCCCGAATGGCGGCCGGGTATCTGCGGCTGGAACCCATGGGACTTTTGATTGTTTTGCTTTTGTATTTGACCGGAATCCTCTATTATTTGATCGTGCCCAGCATGAATGTTTTATGCCGCTTTTTGGACATACCGCCTCTCCGGGTTAGTTTTTAGAGAGATTGATGATCAAGGTTTGTCCTTTAAAATAGGACAGGACTTACAAAAATGCCATTTCCGCCGCTGCGATTCGAAAAGGATGTGTTAAAAATTTTAGATCAACGACAACTCCCTTTGCACGAAGTCTGGATTGAATGCCGCGATTCTCGGCGTGTTCATTGGGCCATTCAACATATGGCCATTCGCGGTGCACCGGCCATCGGAATTGCTGGGGGATACGGTCTCTGGCTTGGTATCCGTAAATTCCGTGGATCAAGGCGGGCTTTTTTCAATAAACTTCGTCAGGAGGCAGCCTACCTCAAAGGGGCTCGTCCGACCGGTGTCAATCTGCGGAATGTGATCGATCGGATCATGGCATGCATCCATCTTCTGAAACAGAACGATGTCGAAATACTCAAAAAACGTGTTTTGGAGGCGGCCCAAAGCCTTCACAAAGAGGATGACCTTCTTTGCCGTCGGATGGGCCGTCATGGGGCAAGACTTTTTAAAACCGGGGATCGGGTACTCACGCACTGTAATGCAGGAGGGCTCGCAACTTCGGGGTATGGAACCGCACTCGGCGTGCTTTATGCGGCAAAGTCGATGGGAAAGAAAATCACAGTTTATGCAGCCGAGACAAGACCGCTGTTGCAAGGAGCAAGACTCACGGCTTGGGAATTGTTACAGAGTGATATCCCCTGCACCCTTGTTTGCGATAATGCTGTGGCGAGTTTGATGCGGGCCGGTAAGATTGATCGGGTGATTGTGGGGGCTGATCGCATCGCGCGCAATGGCGATACGGCCAATAAAATTGGGACTTACAGCCATGCCGTTCTAGCAAAGGTTCATAACATACCGTTCTATGTGGCGGCGCCCCGGACAACTTTCGATTTTACGATTCGAAGTGGCAAGGGAATCCCCATCGAAGCGCGTGACGCTAAAGAAGTAAGCGAAGGCTTTGGCCCAAGGATTACTCCGCACGGGGTCAGGATCGAAAACCCGGCCTTTGATGTCACGCCGCATTCCTATATTTCGGCTTTTATCACAGAGGCGGGGATCTTGAGGCCGCCTTTTCAAACTTCCTTTAAGAAGTTGGAATCCTCATTACAACGATGAAATCCGAATTCGAATTGATCGAATGGCTGAAGCGCCAAATCCCTCGGAATCTGCAGGGAGATATCGGGATCGGTGATGATGCCGCCGTATTATCCATCGGCAAGGGGCCCAGGTGGCTTTTTGCGACGGATGTTGTTGTGGACGGTGTTGATTTTATGCTTCATCAGATCGATCCGGCGTTAGCCGGCCGAAAGGCATTGGCTGTGAATCTCAGCGATATCGCTGCGATGGCCGGTGATCCTGTCGCATTTGTGGTGTCTTTGGGGATCCCTCCGATGATGAAAGAAAAAGTGATATTACGCTTCTATCGCGGCATGATCGCATTGGCTAAAAAATTTAAAGTCCGATGTGTCGGAGGGGATATATCGAAGTCCAGACAATTTTTTGCATCAATATCAATCCTTGGGTGTTCAAAGACAGGACATCTTGTGACACGCAGCGGAGCCCATCCAGGAGACTGGATCGCCGTTACGGGGACATTGGGAGGGTCCATTTTAGGACATCATTATGCATTCGTGCCCAGACTTCGCGAGGCGCATTTTTTGGCAAGGCATTTCCGCCCAACGGCCATGATCGATGTTTCCGATGGTCTGCTTCAGGACCTCGGACACATCTTACGCTGCTCGCGGGTGGGCGCAAATCTGGATCTTGAAAAAATTCCTGTGAGCGCGGCTGCATATAAGCTTGCCCAAGGAAATTCTCAAAAGGCCTTGGAATCGGCCCTGACCAGCGGTGAGGATTTTGAACTTCTTTTTACGGTATCGCCGCGACATCGTCAATATCTCGAGCAGGCGTGGAAGTCTTCTTTTCCTCATCTCAAGTTATCATGGATCGGAAGAGTTGAAAGGGGAAAAGAAAAAATTTTTTGGTCCTCGGACAATAAAAAAGCTAAAGCACCCCGGCTGTCCCAAGGGGGATTTACTCATTTCTAAGATGCCGATCGATAAAGAATTTGTCAGCACATCAGTCCCTGAGACGATATCTTTTGCCAAGAAATTGGCCGGGTGTCTTCGGCCTGGCGATGTTGTCGCTTTGAATGGGGGGCTTGGAAGCGGTAAGACCACTTTTGTCAAAGGACTTGCGATGGGATTGGGGTTAAGCGACGCCCATCTTGTTAAGAGCCCGACCTTCGTCTTGATGCATGTCTATGCTACACAGATTCCCCTCTACCATTTTGACCTCTACCGGATCGAGTCTTCCAAAGAGTTATCTGCGATCGGCTTTGAGGAGTTTATCTTTGACCCGGCGGCTATTACCTGCATCGAATGGGCAGAAAAGGCCAAGGGAATCCTTCCCCGATCTACCTATCATGTTTGTTTTGCCGTGGTCGGCAAAAACCGGCGTCAAATCTCACTCTCGATCCAAGGGGTTGGCATTTGGGACTGATACCTATTGTTTTATAACAGGAAAAAATAGGTATTGGTCCCATCTTACGAGGCTGTTCTTTTTGTTAGGATATGACCTCGATTTTATCAACTCGTTGGTCGTGTCCTTGATTTTTTTTCATCCCTAACATAACTTACATCTCCTTGAAATACTTGAAGTTATAACTATCGTCAAGTATCTTTAAATTGTAGAATTAGGTATCTTAACTTAGCAGGGTATAAAATGTTTTAGAATTTCAGAAATCCTATAAGTTTTTATTATCAGCGGGTAAAAAAAATATTACGGAAGATAATTACCACGAAAGATAATTGCGATGAATTTTCACTCTGCAAAAATACGGGTTTATATTCCGTCTTTAGACATGATCCGTTGTTTCGTTGCGAGAAATCCGCTGTGGAATATCATGCCGTGGGAACGCTGGCCGATCCGCGTTGAGCGGCGGATGTTCCCGCGTATAAAAACATGTAATTTAGTCAAACTTATTCGCTCTCATCACCTTCTTAAAATCGGGAGATCCGGCGTCAGGGAGATGCCGGGACCCGCAAATATCGTGAATATCTCAGAAGGCGGTCTTCGATTCCTCAGCCCGCGGCCTTTTGAACGCGATACGGTATTATCGATGATCGTCAACATTGCCGAGAAAAATGCGGAGATTTCCGTGTATGCACGAGTCATATAGGCTAAAAAAAAAAAAAATAGTGTTTTACTCTATCATTCGGGCGTGGCTTTTCTCACGATCGAAGATGATGGGCGGAAGCTTATTCGCGAGATGACCTTGGCCCAACGCCGACATGCTCGGGGACTTTATAAATATTCCTAAGCAACTCTATTTTGCCAACAAAACATGAGGCGTACGGTTGTGAGTGCGGGGGATGGATTTTGGCTGTTCCTTCGATGAATTTTTCTGCGATGCGTCTGCTCGCCATTGAGCGGCGGTTCCAAGGGGTCCGGTAGTATCTAAAGGGTTTAAAATCTGCGCTCAGTCGTGCGGATCGGAGATTTGAAATTTTGAGTTTTGAAAGGTATTCTTAAAAATGAAACCTTGGTCGATAAGATACGTACAAGGGCAAGGATCCACGCATGTTTGGGAGTAACAAACGCAGATTTCGACGTCAGAGGACCTTCAATTTGTTGAAGTTCCACAGTGGTTCTAGCTTCAAGAAATCGGCGGATCACCCTAGCCATCCGGTCCATGAAATTGCGAATATTCTCAATATCTCCGAGGGCGGGCTCCGCTTTGCCTGCCACAAGCGGATTGAACCGGAAACCATTTTGGATATCACGATCAATATCGGGGAAATTAATAAACAGGTGACGGTTGAGGGCAAAGTCATTTGGTCCCGCAGGAAGAAAAATCTCGCGCACTGTTACCATCACGGAGTGTCTTTTGTTAGGATTCATGACGCGGATCGTAAGTTAATCCAAGTGCTTGTGGAT